>JAXESA010000114.1:0-4017 GCA_034116205.1 Ruminococcus sp.
GATGACAAGTCCTTTGACCCTTGCAATATTTCTGACGAAACAATAGACAGACTCCTTAACTCCTCTTTCCCACTCCTTGATAGTAGTAAAGAGGAAGAAATGCGCAAGGAGGTTGCCGACAGTGCATTTAACAAGGATTCCATTGGCGGAACTATTGAATGTGCTGTTGTTGGTATGAAAGCCGGCATCGGCTACCCTATGTTTGACGGAATAGAGGGCAGAATTGCCAAGGCTATTTTTGGAATTCCTGCAATGAAAGGCATTGAGTTTGGCAAAGGCTTTGAACTTGCCAGAATGCACGGAAGTGAAAGCAACGACAACTTCAGATATGACGAAAATGGTAATATCTATACCACAACAAACAACTGCGGTGGTATTTTGGGAGGCATTACAAACGGTATGCCTATCACCTTTAAGGTTGCCGTAAAGCCAACACCATCTATTGCACAGGTGCAGGACACAATCAATCTTGAAACTCGTCAAAATGACACCCTTGAAATCAAGGGCAGACACGACCCTTGTATTGTCTTAAGGGCAGTACCTGTTATTGAGGCAATCACAGCAGTTACAATTTTGGATTTGCTCTCTTGAGGGAGGATAAGAAATGAGAAATTTGGAAGAAATAAGGCTGGAAATCAACGATATTGACGAAAAGCTGGTTAAACTTTTTACACAGAGAATGGAATGTGCAAAGGAAGTTGGAATGTACAAAAAAGAGAACAACATTCCTATTCTAAACGCTGACAGAGAGCAAGAAATTCTTGACGAAATGCTTGTTAAAGGCGGAGAATTCGGCTATGCCTCACAGCTTTTGTACAGCAATATTATGGAGCTTTCCAGAGCATTACAACACAACATTGTAGGCTCAGGCAAGGAAATGAAAAAACTCATTGAAAACGCCGAAAAGAAAATGCCTTACACAAAGGACACCCGTGTTGCTGTTCAGGGAATTGCAGGAGCAAACAACCACGAGGCTACTCTTAAGATTTTCCCCCACTGTGAACCACAGTTTTGCAAAAGCTTTAATGATGTTTTTACATCTATTGAAAATGGGGACGCCGACTATGGTGTTCTTCCTGTGGAAAATTCCAGTGCCGGTTCTGTCAGTGATGTTTACGACCTTATTTTAAAGCATCGTTTTTACATTGTAAAATCCATTGATATGGAAATTCACTACTGTCTTGCATCTATTCCCCAAGCTCAAATTGAGGATATTGAAGAGGTGTGGTCACACCCACAGGCACTTGCCCAATGCAGCAACAAAATAACAGATAATAATTACAGAACTCTTCCATCAGCCAACACAGCAGTTGCCGCAAGGGATGTTGCAAACAGCAAAAGAATCGACCTTGCCACAGTTTGCAACCGAAGTGCTGTTGAGGAATATGGTTTGAAAATTCTTGAGGAGCATTACGAAAATAGAAGTGACAACACCACAAGATTTATTGTTATTTCCAAAAAGCTATATATTCCGGAGGATGCAGACAAAATCAGCCTTTGCTTTGCTCTGCCACACATTACAGGTTCTCTTTATAGTGTACTTTGCAGATTTAACTCAATCGGTCTTAACCTTACAAAGATTGAGTCCCGTCCTATTGCAAACAAGCCATTTGAATATCTGTTTTATCTGGATTTTGCAGGTAATGTTGAAAGTGAAAATGTTATGAACCTGTTGTGCGCATTAAGCACCGAGCTACCGGAATTCAGCTTTTTGGGCAACTACAGCGAAAAAAAGGCATAGTCAAACTATATTTTAAGTGATGGGAGAATACTATGGACAAAAATGTTATATTTACATTGGAGGATGACCTTGGAAACGAGGTAGAATTTGAACTCCTTGATGTAATTACCTACAAAAACGATGAATATGCTGTTCTTATTGAGAACACTCCTGACGTTCAGGACCTCACAATTCTGAAAATTGACAGCATTGACGACCAAGAAGAGGTTTATGTGGGCATTGATGATGAAGCATTGGTACAAAAAATCTTTGATATTTTCAAGAAGAACCATCCCGATGACTTTAACTATGCCGATTAATTTATATTTGTATAACGAAAAAGGCACCCGTTTGGGTGCCTTCTCCGCTTTAGGATTTTAAAAAATTAACGCGTATGAAACGCTCTTGTTGTCAATGCTACTTAAGCAATATTCGCATTACCTGTATCGCCAAGTAAGTTGAATCTGAAGAGTTTGCTTTCATCGTCCTTGTTTTCACAATAAATGCAAGCCTCTGCAATTCTGCCGCCTTCGATAAGCTTTGTCAATCCAACGAGCTGACAAAGTTTGCTTCTGAGATTCAAACGGTCACCCTCGCTGGTAACGAGATAAACATTACCCTCGCAAGTATCGAGCACGGCAAGGAACTTAGTAACATCAATGTCATGAAGATTCATAATAGGTGTCATAAATTTTCCTCCTTAATAAAATAAAAAATTTCGTGCTGCCATTTACCATTTGGCTGTGAACAAATCGCATTTTGTTTTGCGATATCAGGTGGACTCTTAACCTGACATCTATTATTATACTCATTCTTTGGTGAATGTCAACAAATTAATAGGCTTTGGTTTGTACACAATAACAACTAAATATCAAATCCAACTAATAATCAGCCTGTTCTTTTGTACAACTTAGACAATCAATTGTTTTCAAGGTAAAACAATTGTTAAATGATTTTAATTTCCTTTAGTGAATATTATCAATTTATTTCCATAAAAGAATATATATTTAAGCAACCATACAAAAAGCACATATAGGATATTTCTATAATTGAAAAATAAGTCAAAAAAAGCCCATTACAATGGGAATTTGTAATATTTTTTTGTTTATTGTATAATGGTAATATAAATTAATTTTAAGGAGTATTTTTATGCTTAATAATTTTTATAAGAACTTTAAAAGTGGTACTGACATCAGAGGAGTTGCCTCTGATGGTGTTGAAGGCCAAAGTGTTAACCTTACAGATGATGTAGTTAAAGGTATGGCATTTGGCTTTGTGCTGTGGCTTTCGGAAAAATCAAAGAAAAATGCAAGTGAGCTGACTATTTCTGTGGGTAGGGATTCCCGTATCAGCGGAGAAAGAATTGCCTCTTGCGTTATTGATAGCTTTAAAAAGGCCGGAGTAAAGGTTATTTACACCAATCTATCCTCCACCCCATCTATGTTTATGACAACTGTTGACCTTGGCTGTGACGGTGCTGTGCAAATCACCGCATCTCACCATCCATTTAACAGAAACGGACTAAAGTTTTTCACCCCACAGGGCGGTCTTGAGGGCTCTGATATTGAGTCTATCCTCCAGTACGCACAGGATAAAGCAAAACCAACTATAACCAATGATGGTACTGTTGAAGAGGTTGACTATATGTCGAGGTACAGTAACCACCTTTGCGATATAATTAGAAAAGAGGTTAATTCAAAAGAAGATTATGACCATCCTCTAAAGGGATTTAAAATTGTTGTCGATGCCGGAAACGGTGTGGGCGGATTTTATGCAGAAAAGGTTTTAAAAGCTCTTGGTGCCGACACAGAGGGCTCTGTTTACCTTGACCCAGACGGTATGTTCCCTAACCACATACCTAACCCGGAGGACAAAACAGCTATGGAATCAATCTCAAAGGCTGTTCTTGACAGCAAGGCTGACCTTGGTGTAATCTTCGACACCGACGTTGACAGAGGGGGGGCTGTTGACTCCTACGGAAAGGAAATTAACAGAAACAGACTTGTTGCCCTTGCTTCTGCTATTGCTCTTGAGGGCAAGGAGGGTGGTACAATAGTTACCGACTCTGTAACCTCCTCAGGACTAAAAGAATTTATCGAGAATGAGCTTGGGGGAAAGCATTACAGATACAGACGAGGCTACAAAAATGTTATTGACAAGGGAATTGAACTTAACAATAAGGGTGAATACTGCCCACTTGCCATTGAAACATCAGGCCATGCCGCAATGAAAGAAAACTACTTTTTGGATGATGGTGCATATCTCTGCACAAAAATCATCATTAAAATGGCACAGCT
>JAXESA010000115.1:0-8207 GCA_034116205.1 Ruminococcus sp.
AAATCCACAATATCGGTTAACCACTCTTTGTAAAGTTCAGGAGTTGAACCGTGGAAAATTGTTCCTCGATGATTTCTCCTTGCAGTATTATCCCACATTGGCATAATAGCAGGGTAGCACTTTTTTAGTTCATCAGGCATATATCTTTTGTTTTTAACTAAATCGACATAATCATAAACCTTGCCTGAGAAATCCTTTCGGATAGGATGAACATCGTCTGTAATATATTTGCATTTCTTCTCAATACTGCGTGGCTGGAACTCTGTTTCTCCATCAAAGCCTTTTTCTATCCAATTCTCCGAAACACCACCTTCCTGTACCGCAATCAGGTACAACTCAGTATTCAAAACTTCTTTTGCTCTCTTTTGCCAATGTTCAATCACCTGTTCACATTCAGGAATTCTGGACGGTCTGTAAACAGATAGTATGGGCTTACCGCCAATTCTGTGATATCTTTTGTCTTTCATATCAGGAAGCACAGCCTCTATAAATTCTGAATAGCTTTCAACGGTATCGCTGATTTTCATCAAGGCACCGGTATCTGTTCCGGAAAATCTTTTTGTCCAGTTTTCATTAGCCCAGCAATAACTGAATTCAATATCCATATCACTATTTTCCAGAAACATATTAAGGGGTCTCTCCAAAAGTCTTTCACCGTCAAACCAGTAGTAATAAAAGCAAAACTCTGTTATCCCATAGTTTTTAGCCAGTTCAATCTGGCGAAGCATATTTTCCTTTAGTCGAAGGTCATAATATCCAAGCTCACCGGGTTTTCTTGGCTGATAATGACCTGTAAATTGCGGGATAGCCTGATTAACATTATTCCACTCCGTAGTTCCTTTTCCCCACCACTCATCGTTTTGGGGATTAGGATGAAACTGAGTCAAATAATATGCTGAAACAGATATGTCAGACTTAGCACTACTGTGGTTTTCAAAGCTACAATATTCAGGAAATCTTTTTCCATACTGTTCTAAAGCAAATTTTGTATAATCAAGCAGGATGTCGCTTTTTGTATTAATACTAAATGCACCTTTTGCGTCGCTTTTTTCTTCCTGTTTGATTTTATGTTCAAACCATTTCTTTCCAAGATTACGTTTGCTTTTTTCGCTTATAGGAAGTTTCCAGAACAGTTTTTTCAAATTACTATTTAGTGAACCCAATTTTGCAACCCCCAAAAATCATAATAAAATATCGTCATAAATTTTTCTCATGACTTCGTAAGAATGTTCAATATCAAAAGATAAAACGGAATCACTGCAATTAGCACTGATTTCTTTTCTCAAATTATCATCACTTAATTTTTTAATAGCAACTGCAAACTCCTGAGAATTGTATGGGTCTGCAAGAAAACCGTTTTTGCCATCCTGAACATAATCCAATATTCCGTGTACATCGGAAGCAACAATAGGCAAGCCGGAAGCAATCATTTCAATTCCGGACAATCCTAAGCCCTCTCGTGTTGATGGCATAACACCGATATCAGCACACTTACAGATTTGTGGAATGTCGTCACGCAGTCCCATAAGACGCAAATCCACTCCCTTTTCCACAGCTAAACTTTTAATTTCATCTGCTGTATTAGCACTTGTCATTGCATTTCCGCAAATCATAAATACCGCATTAGGAAGATTGCACTGTGACAAAGCTTCTATTATTACCCTGTGATTTTTTCTTTGTGACAATTCTCCAATGGCAAGAACTAATAAATCATCTTTTTTTACACCAAGTTTCGTCCTGTATTCATCACGATTTACCTGAGCATCCCTAAATTTAGATATGTTAACTCCGACTCCCGGAATCTGATACACCTTTTTGCAGTGCATTTTTTGTGCGTTACTATAATCTTCTTTGTTGATTGTGATTATAGCGTCAGAATATCTTGACATCCAATCCTCTATGGTGTGGTACAAAAGCCATGATTTTTTACCGGACTTTTTGTGAAAATAAAATCCATGTGTTGTATAAATAACCTTGGTTCCCTTTTTTCTGATACCTTTACAGGCAAGTCTGCATATTGCACCTGCAATAGGTGTATGGACATGAACAACATCAAAATTAATCTTTTTCACCAAAGCTTTCATTTGTTTCATCGACACAATTGATTCCTTTGAAACAGGCTTGTTGGATGAAAAATCAATTTGATGAAACACAACATTCATCTCTTTAAAATATTCGTTCATACATTCAGCACCGGGATGATTTATATTTGCTGCACAATGCACTTCATAGCCTTTTTCCTGGAGTAGTTGTATATCGTGTGTTAAAAAGCTTTTAATAAATCTGGCAAAAGCCGTACAAATCAATGCTTTTTTCTTCATTTTATCACCATTACTTCAAAAATTCTTCTTCATATCTGTCGCAGATGTATTGCCAACTGTACGCATCCTTAATCCTCTGCTTTGCCTTTTCTCCCATAGTGATAATTTCATCATCACTCATAAGGTCTGCCTTATCTATTAGACCGGCAAGGTTGCCCTCATTTTTGTTCCAGTAAATTGCAGAACCCTGTGCAACCTCTTTGTTAAAGCCAACATCCAAAAGGAGATTAAGGTCAGTACTGCCCAATGCCTCCAACAAGCTTGGGTTAGTTCCCCCAACCTCGTGACCGTGAAAATATCCGTAGGCGTTTTCACGAATTTTCATCAACAGCTCCTGGTCATATACTGTGCCAACAAATTTAATTCTGCTGTCACTTTTAAAGTGAAGTTTACTTTCAAGCTCGTCCAAGAATTTATCATTCACATTTGTGATAATAGCAAAGTCCTTTTTGCTGTTGCTCTTCATAAATTCCTTTATCATTGTTTCGTAGTTGTTCTCCGGAACAAATCTGCCCACAACTAAATAATACTCTTTTGGAGATAAACCCTTTTCCTTATACCAACCCAGTAATTTTGGGTCGTCATCGGCAAGGTTGCTTTTTCTGGTTTCAGCACCGTAAGCGATAAAGGTTGTCTTTGGATTTTGCCCCTTTATGCCTTTGCCGTCATAGCACTCGTGTATGTATTTTTCAATATTTACAGAATCGCAAATGTCAAGGTCAGACCACTTCACCATCATCTGTTCGCTGATTTTCCAATATTTTCTGATTGGTGCAGACCACTTTGCCCTCATCCATTCGTGACCGTCGGGGTTGAGATAAACCTTTCCCCCAAGCTTGTGGATTTTCTTATAGAAATGCTTTGCAAAAGGCCCGATACGACAAGCCATAATATAGACTATGGGATTTTTAATATTCTTTTCTTCAATAATCTTGCAACATTGATTCAGTGAGGCAATGTCATAATAAATTGCCTGTGCAGGGCCGATGTTTGGCACATGAATTTTGAAACAATTTGCATTGTGATACACAAACTCTGTGTCGGAGATGATTGTTGCACCGTCAACTTTTGTTTCGTCCATATGACCGTCACCGTTAGCCTTACAGGCAACATAGTACTTAATCCTATCGTTATCGGCGTGGTACTCCGTCAGTTTGTTAATAAATGTTTCGTAACCGCCGTATGCGCCAAGACTTTTAGCACCAACTAAAAATACAGACTGCACATTATTTTTCTGAGGATTATTGATACTCATAACTATTCTCCACCTCATTTTTCTCAATCGGTTTTCCACTTGATTCTTGCTGAAAGTGTTTAAAAATATCACTTAAATATACAAACAAAAACAAGCAAAACAAGTCACAATATTCCATAATACAACAGTACATATCAATACTATTCTATAATACCCCATTTATCCCCTTATGTCAACAAAACAAGCCATTATTCGACCCCTTGCCATATGTGTATTTTGCCCATTTGAAAGTCAAAAATCAGTGACATGTAAGTACAATTTATGGTACTTTACACTTTATTTTTTTAGAAAACACTTTTTATGTTTAATGTTACAATTATTTTGAAATTCTTTTGAACTCACCGAAAAATTATTAACAAATTTATTAAAAAACAACACCATTGATTACCCCAACAATGAGCTGTAATCAATGGTGCTTTATCATATTTATACTATCTACAACAATTCATATTGCCGTAACAGTTAATATCACTATCCCCCATACATACATCCACTTGATAATATATTGGCATAGTGATGCTGATTTTTTGCCTACAGTAATCTGACAGGTGTTGTTGCACCTGTTTTCACGACACATAACAGAGGGTTCTCCACAGCATTTTGTCACTGTTTTACCTGCATGGGCAAATGGTGTTACTGTAACGGGAACTTGAGGCTCTCCTGTACAGTTTGTACAGGAGAGCATACTCTGCTCCTACTTTCTCTCTTTCTATACTATACTTTACACAGTGTAACAGGGTATGTTCCTTGGAAAGTCCCAAAAATATATCATTATTTTTTGTAGCCCCTATATAACCTCTCCAAGTATTTCAAGAGCTTTTGTGAGGTTTTCTTTATCAAAGCCTGAGTAGTTTACAAGCATATAGTGCTGGGGAATTCTCTCTCCCTTTTGATAATACTGGCTCAAAAATTTTGCCCCTATTCCCCTGTTTCTTAGCGCTATAATAATTTCTCCGTCACTTTTAGCTGTACTAATTTTCATAAGAAAATGTAGGCCCGACATATTTTCCACAAGGCTGATTTTGTCCCTTATTTTACTTTGGTCAAGGATTTCCATAACCTCTTTTTTAAGGATGGAATACTGCTTTTTCATCCTTGTAATATGGCGTTCAAAATACCCCTCGTTAATAAAGGATGCAAGGGTATATTGCTCAAAGCTTGGCACTGTGCAGGACAGGAAATTCAGCTTTTTACGGTACTTCTCCAAAAGGTGTGGCGGCAAAATAAGGTAGCTTATTCTCATTGAGGGGGCAATAGTTTTGCTAAAGGTGTTAAGGTACAGCACCCTTTCGTTTTTGTCTGTGCCAAACAGGGTGTTCATAGCCTTAATACTGCCGAACTCACTGTCGTAGTCGTCCTCAATAATGTAACCGTCATTTTCGTCTGCCCAGTTTAAAATTTCGTTTCGCCTGTCAACAGGCATCACAATACCTGTTGGGTAGTGGTGGCTTGGACTGATGTGCACAACTGATGCATTGCTTTTGAGCAGTCCTTCAATGCTAAGACCTTTGCTGTCCACATCCACATATTCAGTCTTAACACCGTTCATATCATATATCTTGGAAATCTTGTTGTAGCCGGGGTTTTCCACAGCATAAACCTTATTTTTCCCAACAAGCTGAATAATAAGGGAATAAAGATACTCTGTTCCGGCACCGATTATAATTTGCCTTGGGTCAACATTCATACCTCTGTGGTGATAAAGGTATTTGCTCACAGCCTCACGCAAAACGTCAGCACCGTTATAGGGGATTGGTTCAAGTAGCTCTCCCTCATAGTCAAGTAGCACCTTTCTCATAAGACGACTCCATACGGAAAAAGGAAAGGCATTACTGCTAACGCTGTTTCCGCTAAAATCAAAGTCAGGGGATTCTTCCTTTGTGGGCAGTATGGTTTCGCTGTGAAAGGACTGCTTTTGGGTTTTTATAGGCACAACAAAATATCCACTCTTTGGCTTTGTATATACATACCCCTCGGACACCAAAAGCTCATAGGCGCTCATAACAGTAACTACGCTTATTCCAAGGTGGGTGGCAAGGCTACGCTTTGAGGGTAATTTTTCGTTGGGTGAAAGCTCCCCGGACAGAATATCATTCTTTATTTCGTGGTAAATATATCTGTATGCAGGGGTTTTTCCCCTTTTTTCCATATCATATGTAAGCATATTATTCTCCAATCATTTTCCAACTGGTATTATTTTTTGTGATTATTTTGGTTATTTTAATAACACCAATTTTTATTATAATTAAATTCGACAGAAAATCAAGGGAAAAGATTTCCTGTTCACCGGTGTTAATAATTAATTTTATCATACTGTTTTAGGGGGATAATATGAAAACCAACAAAAATATATTTAACCTTGTATTTGCTGCTCTTTTTGCAGCGCTGATATTCGTACTTACCAAATTCGTAAGTATTCCAACAGGAATAGGCTATGTTCACCTTGGTGACGCTGCAATTTACCTTGCTGCGGCTTTTCTTCCAACACCATATGCAATGGCTGCCGCAGGTATCGGCGGAGCAATGTCCGACCTTGTAGGTGGTTACTTCGTTTATATTCCTGTAACATTTATTATCAAGGCTTTACTTGCACTTTGCTTTACAAGCAAAAAGGAAAATGTTATTAATGTAAGAAACATTATTGCATTAATTATCTGCTGTGGTATTACAGTATTTGGCTACTTCTCTTTTGAGATTTTCTACTACGGTGCAGCAGCATACGCATCAATGCTCCCTAATCTTTTACAGGCAGTTGCAAGCGGTGTTCTGTTTGTAGTAATCGGCTTTGCTTTTGACAAGGCAAAAATCAAAAACAGACTTGTTGCAACAAACTAAGAGATATGAAACAGAAGAGAATCCTTTGTATTAACGATATATCATCAATGGGCAAATGCTCCCTTACGGTAGCTTTGCCTGTAATATCAAGCTTGGGAATTGAGGCAGTAGTTTTACCTACTGCCCTTCTGTCTGCTCACACGGTTTTTAGTGGCTACACCTTTTCTGACCAAACAGAGGAAATGAAGAAGATACTAAACCACTTTGACAGTATGGGTGAAAAGTTTGACTGCATTTACACAGGGTACTTAGGAAGTGTAAAGCAGGTTGACATTGTGTCTGACTTTATTGACAATCACCCCGAAAGCATAATAATCACCGACCCTGTTATGGGGGATAACGGAAAGCTGTACAGCGGTTTTAGTATGGACTACCCCTCAGCAATTGCAAGGCTTTGCAAAAAGTCGGACATTATTCTGCCAAACCTTACAGAGGCTTGCCTGCTGACAAACATACCTTATATTTCACAAAATATAAGCAGTGATTACCTGAAAAGAATTATGGACGGACTTTCCAAAATAAGTAAAAAAGCTGTTGTAACAGGAGTAAAAGAGGGAGAGGATATTTCCGTCTATATCGGTGAGGAGGATGGAAAATACCACCTTGTTTCAAAAAGTCCTTTGATTGACCGCCAGTTCCACGGAACAGGGGATGCATTTGCAAGTGCCTTTTCGGGATTTTTCACACTTGGACTAAGCCTTGAAGAGAGTGCAAAGAATGCCACACGGTTTACCCAACTTTGTATTGAACACACATATAATGACAAGGATTCACAGTGGTATGGACTCCGTTTTGAGGAATGTCTGCACCATTTGTACGATATGAAAAAGGATGCATCAAATGCCTGATGCATCCTTTTCTTTATACTAATTATCTTTCTTTTTATAGTCCTTGTTAATTATTCTATATTGTGTTATAATAATTTTTAAGTTATGTAAAACACAAAAGAGGATATTATGAAGAAAAAACAGAGAATTGTAATTAAGGTGGGTACATCCACCCTTACATACGACAACTGCAAGCTGAACATAAGACGACTTGAAAAGCTGTGCAAGGTTATTTCCGATTTGCAAAATCAGGGAAACGAGATGGTGCTTGTTTCCTCCGGTGCTTTGGCTGTTGGTATGGGAAAGTTGGGTATTGACACACGCCCCGAAATGACCAACAAAAAACAGGCTTTGTCTGCTGTTGGACAATGTGAGCTTATGTTTATGTACGACAAGTTCTTTGACCAGTACAACAATGTTATGGCTCAAATACTTCTCACAAAATACGCAGTTGAAACTGAGAAAAAAAAAGAAACAATCCACAATGCCTTTATGTCCCTGATTGATATGGGCATTATCCCTGTGGTTAACGAAAACGACTCCGTTGCCACCGACGAACTGGAGGGCAACAAAATCGGCGACAACGACCAGCTTTCTGCCATTGTTGCAACCCTCATTGATGCTGACAAGCTGATTATACTCACCGATATTGACGGACTTTATAATAAAAATCCTGCTGAATATGATGATGCACAGAAAATCAGCACCGTTGATCTTATCACCGATGAAATCAAGGAGATGGCAGGAGGACGAGGAAGTAACCGTGGCACAGGCGGTATGGCTACAAAAATTTTGGCGGCGGAAATCGCCACCAATGCCGGAATTGATGTGCAGATAATTTCCGGTGAAGACCCCGAAACTATATATGATATTTTTGACGGAAAGCCTGTTGGTACAGTGTTTTTAGGAAAGGAACAGGACAATGAGTAAATCAATGACTGTAATTGAAGAAATGGGCAAAAAGGCAAA
>JAXESA010000116.1:0-2474 GCA_034116205.1 Ruminococcus sp.
TGTACTTCTTGTTAAGGGTGCAGACTTTTTTGTTGAGGGAGTAAGCAACATTGCCTCCCGCTTTGGCATACCTCAAATTATCATAGGACTTACCATAGTTGCCTTTGGCACTTCTGCCCCTGAGGCGGCTGTCAGCATTACCGCTTCAATTGACGAAGCCGGTGGTGTTGCTGTGGGTAATGTAATCGGAAGTAATATAATGAATATATGGTTGATTTTAGGTATTTCGGCTGTTGTGTCGCCTATGGTGGTTAAGAAGAATACTGTTCGATACGAAATACCATTTACCATTGGAATATCTGTTGTGTTTTTGATTTTGGGAGTTGCATTTAATTCTCTTAACCGTATATGCGGTGTGATTCTGCTGTTGCTTCTGGCATCCTTTATGGTTTACCTTTTCCTTTCGGCGAAGAAAGAAATGAAACAGAACAAGCTTAGCGGTGAGGTTGAGGAAAAGAAGAAAATAAATATTCCCCTTACCTTGCTTATAAGTGTTTTGGGTGGTGCTGCTGTTGTATTTGGTGCTAATTTATCGGTAGATGCTGCAACAGAGCTTGCTCAGATGTGCAGTATCAGCGAAGATATAATAGGTCTTACAATAGTTGCCTTTGGCACATCTTTGCCTGAGCTTGTAACATCTGTTATTGCATCGAAAAAAGGCAAGAACGACATTGCAATAGGAAACATAGTGGGAAGCAACATTTTCAATCTGCTGTTTGTACTTGGTGCAGCGTCGGCAATTTACCCACTTAGCTTTGGCAAGGAGTTTATCATTGACAGCTTTGTAATGATTGGTGCGGCAATTACCCTTTGGTTGTTTACTGTTAAAAATAAAAATCTCTCCCGTGTTGGTGGAGCAGTAATGCTTGCTATGTACGCTGTTTATTTCGGATACTTAATTTACGAAGTAATATAAAAATCAAAATCTATTTATGAGAAGGAGCAAAAATAATGAAAAATCCGGTAGTTACTTTTGAAATGGAAAACGGAAAAGTGTTTAAGGCAGAGCTTTACCCTGAAATTGCACCAAATACTGTAAAGAACTTTTTGAGCCTTGTAAACAAGGGCTACTATAACGGACTTACATTCCACAGAGTTATTTACGGTTTTATGATTCAGGGAGGTTGTCCAGAGGGTACAGGTATGGGTGGCCCCGGCTATAACATTAAAGGTGAATTTTCTGCAAACGGATTTAAGAACGATTTAAAGCACACAGAGGGAGTTCTCTCAATGGCTCGTGCAATGATGCCCGACTCGGCAGGAAGTCAGTTCTTTGTTATGCACAAAACAAGTCCTCACCTTGACGGTCAGTATGCCGCCTTTGGTAAGGTGATTGAGGGTATTGAAGTGGTGAATGAAATTGCAGAGGTTGACACCGATTTTCAGGATAAACCACTTGACCCTCAGGTTATGAAAAGCGTAACAGCTGAACTTTTTGGTGAAGAGTACGGCGAACCTGAAAAATGCTAAAATATTAACCTTGCTTCTATTGTTTTACTCAAATAATAGTGATATAATCAACTTGTAAGACGAATGATTTCACTGCAACGGTGCGTGAAATTGGGTGGTACCATAATATTGTTTATATTACACCATAGTAAAACAAAAATAATGGCACACCTTGGGGTGTGCCATTTTTAGTAGGAGCAGAAAATGTTTGAATATAATCCCAAATCAAAAAATGCAGAAGAATTTATAAATCATCAGGAAATTTTAGATACCCTTGAATATGCAGATAAAAACAAGGATAATATTAAGCTGATTGACGAAATTTTGAGCAAAGCAGAAAAGAGAAAGGGTCTTACCCATAGGGAGGCGTCAGTTCTTCTTGCCTGTGAGAACAAAGAAAAAATCCAGAAGATGTACGACCTTGCAAGGGAGATTAAGCAGGAGTATTACGGAAACAGAATAGTAATATTTGCACCGCTCTATCTTTCCAACTACTGTGTGAACGGGTGCGTTTACTGCCCTTATCATATGAAGAATAAGCACATACCTCGTAAAAAGTTGACTCAAGAGGAGGTTAAAAATGAGGTGATTGCTCTCCAGGATATGGGTCACAAAAGACTTGCAATTGAGGCTGGGGAGGACCCTGTAAATAACCCTATTGAATATATTTTGGAGTGCATTAAAACTATATATTCCGTAAACCATAAAAACGGAAAAATACGCAGAGTGAATGTGAATATTGCCGCCACAACAGTTGAAAATTACAAAAAACTGAAAGATGCAGGAATAGGAACATACATTTTGTTTCAGGAAACATATCACAAGGAAAGCTACGAAAAACTTCACCCAACAGGTCCAAAGCACAACTACAACTACCACACAGAGGCTATGGATAGGGCAATGCAGGGTGGCATTGACGATGTGGGTCTTGGTGTGCTGTTCGGACTGGAGCTGTACAAATATGAGTTTGCAGGACTTTTGATGCACGCAGAGCATTTGGAGGCAACCTATGGTGTTGGTCCTCA
>JAXESA010000117.1:0-10975 GCA_034116205.1 Ruminococcus sp.
ATATTATTCTAATAGGAATAATCGGGAGGTGCCGTTAATGAGAGTAAAAGTAACAATGGCCTGCACAGAGTGCAAACAGCGTAATTACAACACAATGAAAAACAAGAAAAACAATCCTGACAGACTTGAAATGAACAAGTATTGCAGATTCTGCAAAAAGCATACTCTGCACAAGGAAACAAAGTAATACGGAGGGAAGATATGGCTGAAAAGAGTAAGGCTTCTAAAGGCAAAGCCAAGAACAAAAAGAAAAATGTCTTTTCACGAATCATCTCTTACTTCCGTGCTTGCATTGGCGAATGCAAGAAGATTAGCTGGCCTACATGGAAGCAGACAACAAAGAACTTTGGTATCGTTGTTGCTGTTATCATCATTTGTGGTCTGGTGATCTTCGGCATAGACAGAGGTCTTTATGCTTTGCTTGACCTCGTTTTGGAAACAGCCAATACCTAAGGCATAACTTTTAGAAAGAAGGTCAATTATGCCAGAAGCAAAGTGGTATGTTGTTCATACCTATTCAGGATATGAAAACAAGGTTGCGTCAACCCTTGTGACAACTGTGGAAAACCGTAATCTTCAGGATATGATTCTTGATGTTAAGGTCCCTACTGAGATTGTTGTTGAGGAAAAGGACGGCGTAGAGAAGGAAACAGAGCATAAGCTCTATCCCGGATATGTTTTCATAAAGATGATTTACACAGACGAAACCTGGTATGTAGTCCGCAACATCAGAGGTTGTACAGGTTTTGTCGGTCCGTCAAGTAAGCCGGTGCCTTTAACCGAGGCTGAGGTTTACCGTATGGGTGTAGAAAAGAGAGTCGTTGAAGTTTCTTATAATGTTGGCGATGAGGTCAGGATTATCGACGGTCCACTGGAAGACTTTGTGGGTACTGTTGAAGAAATGGATATCGAAAAGGACTATGTTAGGGTTACTGTTTCTATGTTTGGAAGAGAAACCCCGGTTGAGCTTGAAATAGGACAGGCTGAACTACTTACAGAAGACTGAGTATATAATAAGTTTTAACTATTATATAAAGAGGGATTTTGTGTCCCCAGTGGGAGGGCTAATGCCCACTATTAACCACGAATTAGGAGGAAAATAATTATGGCACAGAAGGTAATCGGCTACATTAAGCTTCAGATTCCTGCTGGTAAGGCTACACCAGCACCACCTGTTGGACCTGCACTTGGTCAGCACGGTGTAAATATCGTAGCTTTTACAAAAGAATTTAACGAAAGAACACAAAAGGACGCAGGTCTTATTATACCTGTTGTTATCACAGTATATGCTGACCACAGCTTTACTTTTGTAACTAAGACTCCACCAGCTGCTGTTCTTATCAAGAAGGCTATCAACCTTAACAGTGGTTCAGGCGAACCTAACAAGAAGAAGGTTGGAACAATCAAGAAGGAACAGGTTAAGGCTATCGCAGAACAGAAGATGCCTGACCTCAACGCTGCAACTATCGAAACTGCTATGAGCATGATCGAAGGTACTTGCAGAAGTATGGGTGTTACAGTAGAAGAATAATTATTCCGGGTGGGAGGATATTCCGTTTGACCACCTAATGATGGAGGATTAATATGAAACATGGTAAGAATTATGTTGATAGCAAAAAGCTAATCGACAAGAATAAATTATATGAAACAAAGGAAGCACTTGACCTTTGCATTCAAACAGCTAAGGCAAAGTTTGATGAAACAATTGAGCTTCATATTAGATTAGGCGTTGACTCCCGTCATGCTGACCAGCAGGTTCGTGGCGCTATCGTTCTCCCTAACGGAACAGGTAAGGATGTTAAAGTTCTTGCTATCTGTAAGGGCGAAAACGAAAAGCTCGCTAAGGAAGCCGGCGCAGACTTTGTTGGTGCCGAGGATATGACACAGAAGATTCAGCAGGAAAACTGGATGGACTTCGATGTTCTCGTTACAACTCCTGACTGTATGGGTCTTGTTGGTCGTCTGGGTAGAATCCTGGGACCTCGTGGACTTATGCCAAACCCAAAGGCAGGTACAGTTACACCTGACATTGCCAAGGCTATCAAAGAAGCTAAGGCAGGTAAGATTGAGTACCGTCTTGACAAGACAAACATTATCCATTGCCCAATCGGCAAAAAGAGCTTCGGCACAGATAAGCTTGCCGAAAACCTTGAAACTCTTATGGAAGCAGTTGTTAAGGCAAAGCCTGCTGCTGCTAAGGGTCAGTACATCAAGTCCGTTGCTGTAACATCAACAATGGGCCCCGGTGTTAAGCTGGCAACTGCCAAGTATGGCAACTAATTAGGTATTAACTTAAGTTAAGTTAATATATAAAATCGCTGTTCTAAAGACAGCAGGTGCGTTTTGCATAAGTATTTTACGCCTGCCGAGGAAGAAGCTAAAAATTACTTAGTAATTAACTGCCTCTCCTCGGGAAACCAAGGAGAGGTTTTCTTTTGAACTGCGTATAAAAAACATACGGAGGTGACAAATTTGCCAAGTGAGAAGGTTTTAGAAGCTAAAAAAGCTTTAGTAGCAGAACTTGCCGAAAGACTAAAGGCTTCTGTTTCCGGTATTGTAGTTAACTACGAGGGTATCAATGTTGCTGATGATACAGCAATGAGAAAAGAACTTCGTGAGTGTGATGTTAAGTACACTGTTGTTAAGAATACAATGTTGGGCAGAGCTTGTGAGGCTGCAGGTCTTGCAGGTCTTGAGGAAGTACTTTCCGGTACAACAGCTATCGCAACAAGCGAAACTGACTATGCCGGTGCTGCAAGAATTTTGAGCAAGTATGCTAAGTCACACGAGGGATTTGCTATTAAGAGTGGTTTCCTTGACGGTGAAGTTATTGATATGGACAAGATTGATGCCCTTTCAAAGCTTCCTACAAGAGAAGTACTCCTCGCAAATGTTCTTGGTGCATTCCAGGCACCTATCGCATCCTTTGCAAGAGGTGTTCAGGCTATCGTTGACAAGGGTGGCGTTGAGGCTTGCCTTGCTGACAAAGACAGCGCAGAGGCTCCTGCTGAAGAAGCAGAGGCACCTGCAGAAGAAACAGCAGAGTAATTTCTGCAAATTAACTTAAATTATTATTATTTTATTTTGGAGGTATATAAAAATGGCTAGTGAAAAGATTACTGCTATCATTGAAGAATTAAAGACTCTTACAGTTCTTGAACTTTCTGATCTTGTTCATGCTGTAGAAGATGAATTTGGTGTATCCGCTGCTGCTGCAGTTGCAGTTGCAGGTCCTGCTGCAGGTGAGGCTGCTGCTGAAGAGAAGTCAGACTTTGACGTTGTTCTTAAGTCTGCCGGTTCAAGCAAAATCAACGTTATCAAGGCTGTTCGTGAAATCACAGGTCTTGGTCTTAAGGAAGCAAAGGCTCTTGTTGACGGCGCACCTAAGACTGTTAAGGAAGCTGTTGCTAAGGATGACGCTGAAGCTATGAAGACAAAGCTCGAAGAAGCTGGCGCAGAGGTTGAACTTAAGTAATTTTTGCTTAACTAAACATTTTAGAGGCTGTTTTGTACAGCCTCTTATTTTTTGTAAATTTTTCAAAAACTATGTCGAAATAGGTTCTCTTGTGCTATAATGGTCTTGGTGATATATTGTGAAATTATTAAAAAAGATTATAAGGATAGGGATTGCTATCTTAAGTGCAGGATTTTTTCTCTGGTTTTCTCTACCTATTGTAAAGCACATAATATGCTTGGGAAACATAGCCGGTATTTTGATTTCGGCGTTTGTATTTTGCCGAACTGTATTTACAGGCTTTTTTGCAAGGATGAAGGAAAAGGCATTTGCAAGAAAAATAACTAAAGTATTGTGGCGTATTTGTCAGGTTGGCATAGTGGCTTTTGTGTGTTATGCTCTGATTATTTCCGGAATAATGGTATATGCCTCTTACCGTATTCCACAGGATGGGTCAACTGTTATAACCCTTGGTGCTATGGTTCGCCCGGACGGCACACCAAGCAGTAGCCTTAGGGAGAGGATTAATGCCTGCTATGACTATCTTGCTGAAAATCAAAACTCATTTGCTGTGCTTTCCGGCGGTAAGGGCGACAATGAGCCTATGAGTGAGGCACAGTGTATGTATGATTATCTTGTGGATATGGGAATCCACAAGGACAGACTTTTTATTGAGGATAAGTCTGTAAACACAGAGTCAAATATGAAAAATTCCTACAAGCTAATTGAAGAAAACAATCTCAACAGGAATGTAGCAATAGCAACGGACAATTATCACCAGCTAAGGGCAAAGATAATCGCCAGAAGAATAGGCGTTACAGAAAGTGTGGGTGCTGTTAACTCCGACAGCCCATTGTCAGTATTTCCTACCTATTGGGTAAGGGAGTGGTTTGCAATACCTGTTGAGCTAATGAAATAGTATTCATTGAAGTAATATTTATTATTTGTCTGAGAATATTAATAGAAGAAAAGTAAGGAATGGATAAAGTGAAGAAGTTAATTTGTGCTTTAATGTGTGTAACATTATTGTGGATGTCCACAAGTATGGCCTATGCCGATACAAGTGAAGATGAGCTTGTTGTTCTTGGTGACTCCATTGCTGCAGGCTACGGAATTGAAGACCCTGAGGATGTTTACGGTTACCTTGTATCTTCTGAAAGAGATTTTATGCTTTCAAATTATGCTGTAAGCGGAGATGATACCACCGATTTGTTACAGCTTATTGAAAAGAACAGACAGGTGAAAAATCATCTTAAAACAGCAGAAACTGTTGTAATCTCCATAGGTGGAAATGATTTTCTCCATTTGGGAACTGAATCCTCAATGAGTGAGCTTGTAGAGATTATCTCTAGCGGAAAAGACAGCAAAATAATTCAGAATATGCTTAAAACTGTAAAGAGCAATATCAGAACAATTCACGAAAGCATAAGGGAGCTTAACCCGGATGCAAAGATAGTTTTGCAGACGGTTTATAACCCATTCTTGGGTCAGACTGACAAGTTAACACAGCTTTTAAATCAACTTGTAGAGCTGTTTAGACAGGACTACACCGATATTTACAAGGCCGAGGCAGAAACCGACAATAATATGGTAATTGCAGATATTGAAAAGTGTTTTCGTGAGTATTATGAAAAGACAAACAACACAAGCCTTGTACAGGACGACTTTATCCATCCTTCCGTTAAAGGTCACAGGATGATTGCAGACCAGGTTGAGCTTGCTATGGATGATGTCCACATGTCTGAGTGGTCAACTGTTGAAAAATCCGCAAACGCCCTTGTCCGTCTGGCAGAGAGATTGTTTGAATAATGTATCTCCTCTATGATTTAGTTCATAGAGGATTTATTTTTTCAAAAACATTTGAATAGAAAAGTATTTACCGGGTTTCAGTAAAATGCTAATACAGAATTATGATTATTTTTCTTTATCGTATAATAATAGAAATATGAAAAGGGGCTTTTTGTTGATTAAAAGGTTTTTTTCCTTAGTATTGGTTTTATGTATTGGCGTGTGCTGTTCAGCCTGTTTTTTTGGTGAAGACAACAGCACTTCTCCCCAAACGGAAACAACCTCTCCGTTTGTAGAGGACAACGACAGCTTTACTGATATTGATATTAAGGATGAGGAGAAAAATGAATATTATACTCCTGTGGATATTACCATAGGGTACGATAGCCTTGAAACAGACGACCAAAGGAATTGCTACAATAGTATTGTTGAAAGTGTCAATGAGGTATCTTATGAGGCAACCGACAACGGAATTTATCCCTGCAAGCTGGTAACAATGGAGGGTGTTGTCCTCACCCAGTCGGAGATTCGCCTTGTGCTTTCGGCAGTTAAGATGGATAACCCAATGATTTTCTGGCTTACAGATAACTTTGGTTATAGCAATACAAATGGCTACACAGCAATGCAACTTTACAGCTACGAAACTCCCGAAAAAATCAAGACTATGCAAGACAAGCTGATGAAAAAGGTGAACAAGTTCATCACATCGGTAGATTTAGGACTTAGTGAATACGAAAGGGAGATTCTTGCCCACGACAAGGTGGTTGATAGCTGTAAATATGCCGATGATGTTAAAAGTGCAGAGGACGATTACCTTGCCTTTACACCTTACGGAGTGCTTGTAGAGGGAAGTGCCGTATGTGAGGGATATGCAAAGTGCTTTCAGTACTTTTTGTCCCAGTTAGGCATTAAAAGCGGAACAATCCTTGGCAAGGGTAGTAAGGAACTCCATATGTGGAACGCTGTCCTTATTGACGACAACTGGTACTATGTTGACCCAAGCTGGAACGATAGCAAGGATTACGAAAGGTACGATTACTTTAACATTACCACCGATGTGCTTATGGAGGACCACACAATTAGCGGTGAATATAGCAGTTACACAAGTGATGAAATCTGTGGAACAAATGGAGAAACTGCGGTGAACTTTAATCTGTTTATCCCGGAATGTTACAGTACAGATGAAAATTATTATGTAATGAGTGCCAGCCATTTCACTGACCTTTACAGCTACGACAATCCCGATATGGTAAATGCTCTTTACGATTCCGCCAATCGCAAGGATAGTTATTTTAATATATATATAGACCCTGTGTATCTGGAATTTAACAACGCAGTTGACCAGCTTTTCAGCACAGGCGACCAACTGTTCTTCACCTATATAGACACAGTGAACTCTATGTATCCCAACAACTATATAGATAAGGATAACATTTACATTGTGAAAAAAGAAAAACTGTCGGTTGTTACCGTAAAGCTAAGCTATCAGTAATTTTTTAGGAGGAAGTATGAAGTACGATGCTCAAAAGTTTTTGGTTATTAAAAACGAAGAAATTGCAACGGGTATTTTTGACCTTTGGGTAGAAAACCCTACCCTGTCATCAATAGCAAAACCGGGTCAGTTTGCACATATTCTTGTGCCTGGGAAAACCCTTAGAAGACCTATCTCCATATGTGATGCTGACAAGTCTTGCCTAAGACTTGTATATCAGGTAAAGGGTGAGGGAACAGAAATCCTTTCCCGGATAAACGAGGGAGAATATCTTGACATTATCGCCCCACTTGGCAATGGTTTTGATATTAAAGAGGACAAAAAGTACTGCTTTATAGGTGGTGGTATCGGTGTACCGCCAATGCTGTACGCATCAAAAATGAAAGAAAAGCCTGTGGTTATCACAGGTTTTAGGAACAAAGACCTTGTTATTCTCCAAAGTGATTTCAGAAAGGATAACTGTGAGCTTTACCTCACCACCGACGACGGAACAGCAGGGGAGAAGGCATTTGTTACAGATGTTCTCAAAAGAAAACTAAATGATATTGACGAGGTTTGTGCCTGTGGTCCATCTCCAATGCTAAAGGCAATAGCAGAAATTTGCAACGATGCCAATGTCCCTTGTCAAATCAGCCTTGAGGAACGTATGGGTTGCGGAATAGGTGCTTGTCTTGTATGCGCCTGTGCAGTGAGGAAAAATGACGGAACAGAGGACTATGTTCATGTTTGCAAGGACGGTCCTGTATTTGACAGCAAAGAGGTGATTTTCTAATGGCAGATTTATCAGTGAAGGTGGCAGGTGTTCAGTTTAACAGTCCATTGATTGCCGCATCGGGAACATTCGGCTTTGGCCACGAGTACAGCGAATTTTTTGACCTTTCCACCCTTGGGGGAATTTCCTGTAAGGGCATTACACTAAAGAAGAGATTGGGAAATCCTCCTCCACGAATTGCCGAAACACCAAGCGGAATTATCAACGCTGTTGGTTTGCAGAATCCCGGTGTTGACCACTTTATAGAAAAGGATTTGCCTTGGCTAAAACAGCAGGGAACTGTAATAATTGCAAATATTGCCGGCAACACCCCTGACGAATATTGCAAAATGGCAGAAAAGCTCAGCAGTACAGATGTTGATATGATTGAGCTTAACATCAGCTGTCCTAATGTTAAAAGCGGTGGTGTGCAGTTTGGCACATCCTGTGAAAGCGTTGGGGCAATTACAAAAACTGTCAGGGAGTACTGCAAAAAGCCTTTGATTGTAAAGCTAAGCCCAAATGTAACGGATATTGCAGAGATTGCAAAGTCGGCAGAGGCAAACGGTGCAGATGCTATTTCTATGATAAACACATTAACAGGAATGAGGATTGACATAGAAACAGGTCGTCCTATCATCCGCAACAACACCGGTGGACTTTCCGGCCCTGCTGTTTTCCCTGTGGCTGTGAGAATGGTTTGGCAGGTTGCAAATGCTGTTAAGATTCCAATCATCGGAATGGGTGGAATTTCAAAATGGCAAGACGCTATTGAAATGCTTATGGCTGGTGCAACAGCTTTGCAGATAGGCACCTGTATGTTCACCGACCCTTACGCACCTGTTAAAATTAACAAGGGAATTTCCGAATATATGGATAAAAAGGGTATTAAGTCATTAAGTGAAATTACCGGCTCGGTGAAGCCTTGGTAAAATCAGTGTTTCCCTAAGAATAAGACAGAGTAAAATCATCATAATAATATTGGTGATTTTATGTTAGTTATAAAAACAATAATACTCACATTCATATCCATCAGTGTGCTTTTTATCCTTGCAAAGCTGATGGGAAACAAGCAGATTTCACAGCTTTCAACCTTTGACTATATCAACGGAATAACAATAGGATCAATAGCGGCTGAGCTTTCCACATCGGATTGGAAGGACTTTGCAGAGCCTTTAACCGCTATGATAATTTACGGTATGGCAGCGGTGGTTATTTCCTATCTATCCTTAACCACTATGCCCATCAGGAGGTTCTTTTCCGGCAAAACCACAGTCATTTATGACAACGGTAAGTTTTATAAGGAAAACCTTAAAAAATGTAAGCTGGATGTGGGAGAATTTTTAACAGAGCTAAGAGGTCAGGGCTACTTTAGCATCAAGGATATAGAAAGTGCCTTTCTTGAAAGTAACGGAATGGTAAGCGTTCTCCCAAAAAGCGACAAAAAGCCTATGACTCCCTATGATATGGGTATGAAGCCAACAAAAGCAAAGGCAGAGCCTATTGTTGTAATGGACGGAAAAGTCCTTTACAAAAACCTAAAGCTGTGTGGCAAGGACGAACAGTGGCTTATGTCAAAGCTAAAGGACAACGGAGTTAAGCTTGAGGATGTGTTTATTGCACAAACCGATGGAGAAAACGACCTTTCTGTCTATGTGGATACCACTAAGGCAGACACAAACGACAGATTTCAGTAACGAAAGGACAACCTATGGTTATTATGGCTGTGGATTTGGGAAAAGCAAGGACAGGTATTGCCCTTTGCGACAAAACAGAGCTTTTGGCGTCACCCCTTACCCAAATCAATGAATACAACAGGGAAAAACTCCTTGATAAAATTTCTGACCTTGCAAAGGAAAAGAGGGCGGAGCTTTTGGTGGTGGGTCTGCCTAAAAATATGGACGGAAGTGAGGGGGAGTCTGCAAGGAACGCAAGGAACTTTGCAGATGAACTTGCAGAAAAAACAGGATTGCCTGTTGAAATGCAGGACGAACGAGGAACAACCATAACAGCACATAATTACCTTAACGCCACCGACACAAGGGGAAAAAAGCGAAAGTCTGTGGTAGATGCTGTGGCAGCAACCATCATACTTGAGGACTACCTAAACCGAAAACACAATTCAAAGTAAATATTCCCATCACCTGTCATTCCTCGACAACCCCGTCATTCCGAGCTTGTCGAGGAATCTGAAAGGAAAGCAGTAGTGAATTAACCGACACTATCAGGGTATATGAAAGTATGGACTAAACAAAGCCTCCATCGGATGAGGGAGGTGGCACGGCTTTAGCCGTGACGGAGGGAGTGAAAAAGTAGTCAATGTATCTTGGTATGTCTTTAGATTTCAAAGTTCAAGTCAGAACACTTAACCAAACTATTATCTAAAGACAAAAAGAGATAAAGAGAACACTTTTTCCCTCCTTCCACCGCAAGCGGTCCCCCTTTTTCTGGCGAAAACGGCAAACCCTTTGTCACTTCGTGACATTTCTCTTAGCAAGGGAATACTCATCAGAGGGAGGCTGGATGTAAGCAAAGATTTCATCAAGTGGCAGGGGATTCCTCGGCAAGCCGGTCATGACAGAGGTGTGGATGTTGTAAATTTGTTAAAATTTTGTCAATTAATATACAAAATGAATTTATTTAGGACAAAATTTGCACATTTTAAGGATTGATTTCCTGTTGTTTTGGTAGTATAATGCTATTATGCAAACTATATAATCTATTGTTGCATAATTGGAGAGAATTTAAGGAGGACAAGCATATGTCAACAAAAGCTAATTACAAAACAGAAGAAATTGGCGCAGGTAAAGTTGGTTTTTCAAAGACAAGATCTATCATTGAAACAGCTTTCTACGGCAACAATGTTATTCCTGTAAACACACTAAAGGAAGCATATAATCTTGCAAAGAATTCACCCGGAACAATCGTAACTGATCTCCCTGTTTACAGAGGAGAGGAGTTCGGTCTTGACAGAGATGCCAAGATACTTTTGATGAATGACGGTGCTGTAACAGGCCGTTATGCAGCTGCTCGCCGTATCAAGGGCGAACCGGGCGTTGATGATACAAAGCTTGACAAGGTTGTTATGGACGCTGTTTATAAGACAAGATTCAGAAAGATGTATCACGCAACAGTTTTCGTTGGTCTTGACCCTGAATTTATGGTTAAGGCTCACCTTCTCATTCCTGAGGGCGAAGAAAACCTTATGTATTCCTGGATGCTCAACTTCCAGTATATGTCTGACGAATATGTAAAGATGTACAAGAACTCCAAGGCAGTAGGCGACGGTAAAGAGGCAGATATCTACATCTTCTCCGACCCACAGTGGGTACCAACAGAAAGCCCTGACGTTGATTACAGCTGTCTTAGCGACCCACTTACACTTTGTTACTTTGACACAGAGGCTAACTGTGCTGCTATCCTTGGTATGAAGTACTTTGGTGAGCATAAGAAGGGTACACTTACAATGGCTTGGGCTATTGCTAACAGA
>JAXESA010000118.1:0-27781 GCA_034116205.1 Ruminococcus sp.
TTAGTTCTTCAAACTGTACCATATTTTATACCTCATTTTATTACTAATACCTTTAGCAACACCATTAAGATACATTATATCTCAAAAAGTTGAAAAAGTAAACACAGGCGTAACACTATCTTATAAAATTAATAAATAATGTTGCAGATTTTATAATGATTTGATATAATTAGTTAAACTTAGGTTTATAATATAATTTATAATATCTTCGTAAGTAGTTTAAAAACAAAGAAAAGGAAATAGAAATGGATTTTATTGGATATGAATGTCCTGTATGTGGCAAGAACTTTCACGCTGATGAAGATGTTGTTGTCTGCCCTGTATGCGGAACTCCCCACCACAGGGAATGTTATGAATCACTTGGTCATTGTGTGAATGAAGAAAAACACGCACAGGGATATGATTTTGAAAAGGAAAATGAAGAAAAGAGTATTCCGGAGGGTTCTGTAAAGTGCAAGGCTTGTGGAGCTATTAATGAAGAGGGTACTTTCTTCTGCACAAAGTGCAACGCACCACTTATTGATATGCCAAATGGCAACACCCAAAACAATAATGGAGGAAACACTCAAAATGCCAATCCATTCGGCGGTAACCCTATGGGCGGTAATCCTATGGGTGGCACACCACCCTTTGGTGGTAACCCACAGGCGGGCTTCAACCCAATTCAGTTTGACCCAATGGGTGGGGTTTCTCCCGACACAGAATTTGACGAGGGTGCAAAGGCAGGAGAGGTTGCAAAGTATGTTAAGCAGAATCCATCCTACTTTATGCAGGTGTTCAACAAAATTAAAACCTTTGGCAAGTCAAGGTTTAGCTTTGCCGGTCTCTTTTTCGGCGGTGGATATTTGCTGTACAGAAAGCAATATGTCCTTGGCTCAATTATCACATTCATTATGGCGTCCTGCCTTATCTTCACAACATTTTGTAACTACACAATTGTCAGCAATATGTTAACCGATATTACACAGGCAAACAGCAATGTTTCTTACCAGAACCTGTATCCTCTGTTTATGGAGCAGATGCAGACGCTGAGCCTTGGGGAATACATTATGGTAATTGCATCATTTGCTTGTAGCATTATATATTATGCTATGCATTTTCTTTGTGGTTTCATTTCAAACAGATGTTACTACAAGCACTGCTGTAGGCAGGTTAAAAAGATTAAGGCAAACACACCGTCAGCAACTGAGGCTGATAACGAACTACAAACAAAGGGCGGAGTAAACACAGCACTTGCATTCAGCCTTTTGATAGTTATGTTGATAATTAATTATGTTCCTATGTTTATTTTTTGATATAAAATAAGTTAAATGAGGTGTTCAATATGAAAATTACAAAGGCTGTTATTCCGGCCGCAGGACTTGGCACAAGAGTTTTGCCTGCAACAAAATCAATGCCAAA
This sequence comes from Ruminococcus sp., assembly GCA_034116205.1. Lineage (GTDB taxonomy): Bacteria > Bacillota > Clostridia > Oscillospirales > Acutalibacteraceae > Ruminococcoides. The sequence continues at coordinate 1,402 of JAXESA010000118.1, forward strand.
GGAAATGTTCCCCATTGTAGATAAGCCTGCAATTCAGTATATTGTTGAAGAGGCTGTCAAAGCCGGTATAACCGACATACTGATTATTACAAACAGAGGCAAGGGTGTTATTGAGGATCACTTTGACCGTTCTCCCGAGCTTGAAACCGCCCTTGATAAACCGGAAAAGCAGGATATTCTTGAAACAGTTAAGAGTATTTCAGGTCTTGCAAACATTACTTTTATCAGACAGATTGAAACAAAAGGCCTTGGCCACGCTATTTTAAGGGCAAAGAACTTTGTGGGTAACGAGCCGTTTGCAGTAATGTTTGGTGATGATGTTATCATTGGCGAAAGTCCTGCAATCGGCGAGCTTATTGACGCCTACGGTGAATTTGGCAAAGGCGTTGTTGGGGTTAAGCTTGTGCCGGAAAGTGAAATCCACAAATACGGTTCACTAAAGGTTGAAAACCTCCACGACAATGTGTTTAAATGTACCGATATGGTGGAAAAGCCACAAACCCCCGAAGAGGTTTTGTCCTGCTACTCAATACTTGGCCGATGCGTTCTTCCCCCTGAAATTTTTGAAATTTTAGAGAACACAAAGCCCGGCAAGGGCGGAGAAATTCAGCTTACCGACGCAATGAAAGAAATTGCAACAACTGAGGGAATGACCGCTGTTGAATACACAGGCACAAGATACGATATGGGCAACAAACTGGGAATACTTCAGGCATCAGTTGAGGTTGGAGTAAACCATCCGGAAATTGGCGATGGACTTAAGGCATATCTTAAGGAATTCGTAAAAACTCTGTAAAACAATTCATATATCATAAAATAACCGGACAGTTTCTGTCCGGTTATTTCTTTTATAGAATTATTAATGACTATATTTTTAATCGTGTTCTATTTAGTGACACTGAAATGTTTATGTCTTTTGGAATTATTTCACAAATTGTTTGTAGAAAAATAAAAACGCAATTCTGATACTTCCGTATCAAAATTGCGAATCTACTATGGTGGAGACGAAGGGGATCGAACCCTCGACTCCCACAATGCCATTGTGGTACTCTCCCAGCTGAGCTACGCCCCCATAACACATTTGATATTTTAACATAACAATAAAGAAAAATCAAGAGTTTTACTTAATTATGTCGGCAGGAATTACATTGATTACCTTTTGCAAGGATTCAAGGGAAGTTGACACCTGATTGCCCACTCTGCCGGCTGAATAATATATCATATCAAAATTCTGTGCTGTTGTATGGATAAAAGTTTTGAACTGCTTTTTCATTCCTATGGGCGAACAACCACCGTGAACGTAACCGGTAAGGGGCAAAAGCTCCCTTTGAGGTATCATCTCTATGGATTTTTCGCCGGCACATTTTGCACCCTTTTTAAGGTCAAGCTCCTCATTAGCAGGCACAACAAACACATAATGCTCACCACTTTTTCCAACGGTTACAAGGGTTTTAAAAACCTTATCTACACTTTGTCCAAGGGAATTTGCAACCTCTACTGCATTAAGCGTTGTGTTGTCGTAGGCAAAATGGCTATACTCTATTTTCTTTTGGTCAAGTATTCTCATTACATTTGTTTTATCTTGCTTTTTACCCATAATATGCACCGATTTTATTTATTTCATTCCGTTATATGAGGTCAATACAGCATCCTCTGAAATATCGCAATAGAGCTTGTAAACATCAACACTTTTTATGACCTTGTCAAGGACATCTAAAAGGTTATTTACTCCTGTTTTGTGTGGAACAAGCAAGGTCTGTTGCATCAATTTTTGGATTGCCTCACGGTTGCTGATTTTTTCAATATGATTTTCTTTGCCTTGATTAAGACAGCATATGCCCTTTAGGGGTACTAAAAGATTGCTGTTAATGTCGTGCTTTCCCGAAAAGGGAGTTCCACAGGCAAAGATGTTTCCGTCAATAATTCTTATGACAGGCTTATCGTCATTTATCATAACTGCTCTGTCGCCAAAATAGTCCATCCACAGCTTTGTGTGGGTGGATTTTCCTGTTCCGCTGTCTGCTGTAAAAAGATACGCCTGATTATCTACAGCGATGGCAGAGGAATGTAAGAGAATTGCATCAAAATCCAAAACAGCCTCATAAAAGCCGGCACCAAAGATTACATACTCCGCAAGTGAACGGTCAACATAGGGATAGACCTCAATGTAGTTGTCAATCCTCTCCTCTGTCACCTCAAGGGTAATATCAGGTGTTAGGCTTTGGTCTTTTGCAATATACTTCTTAGAACGGTTCAAAGTCCGTGGATATTTTGCCTCAAAAGAAACATTCAGTCCGCAAATATTGTAAAGCATAGTTATACCTCGGGAAACACTGATTAAATAATTTGCACAGATTGTGCAGTCAGATTTTTTGTCGGTTAGTTCAAAAAACCGCAGTAATGCTGACGCATTCCGAGGATTTTTTGGGCTAACCGGCGGAAAATATGCAAACAAGATGTGTAAAGTGATTTATTCAGTGTTTCCCTTGTAATAGGTGAAGAGAATTGCTCTGCCTCTGTTAATTGTTATTTCTGCCTTATCATCACAGAAAACATTGCTGATACCCTTTGACACATTATAGGTCAAGGTATCGTTATCAAGAGGGTATTTTGTCCCTTTGTATGTGAGATTGACACTTTCGCAACCATATGGAAAAACAGAAAAAGTAAGTCCGTTTTTCCCCTCCACATTGTATGTTCCCTCTTTAAGAATCTGAATTTCTTCACCATTATTTCGAGCAACTCCATGGTAGTTGTACTCTGACAAAAAGGAAAGAATTGCAATATTTGCAAAGGTGTGGTCTGTTCTTCCACCAACTGAACCAAGAAGTAAAAAGTCCTTGTAACCCCTACGGATACACTCCATAACACAATGCTCTGTGTCGGTGTCATCCTTGACGGTATTCAGCTTTACAACCTCGGTATCTGAGGGAAGTTCCTCTTTTAGGGAATCGAAATCACCGATAATAAGGTCAGGGTTTAGTCCTGCTTTTCTGGCGAAGGTATAGCCGGAATCTGCACAAACAATGAAGTCATCGTTGCTACAAAGGGTTTTGATTTCTTCTATGCTGGTATCAGGAGAACCAGAAATAATAACACATCTCATTTTTTTCGCTCCCATTCTTTAATATCTTTTATTTCATTATACATTTCCACATAGCTGTTGTGGCGAGAAACAGGAATTTCTCCCTGCTTTACCCCATCAATTACAGCACAACCCTTTTCACAGGTGTGACTGCAGGAGGTAAATTTACAGTTGCCTATATAGTCCTGAAACTCGGGAAATGTATATTGCAAGCTGTCTTTGTCTATAATGTTAAATCTCTCCAACTGGACTGTGGAAAATCCGGGAGTATCGCACACATATCCGTCCCTTGTTTTAAACAGCTCCACTGTTCTTGTAGTGTGACGACCTCTGCCCAGCTTTTCGCTTATCTCCCCTGTTTTTAGGTTGAAATCGGGAAAAAGCTTGTTGAGCAAAGTGGATTTACCCACTCCACTATTGCCTATAAAAGCAGTGATTTTATTTGGAAGAATGCTATATATTTCTTCCACACCAACACCTGTTACAGAAGAATAAAGGATAGTTTTTATACCTGTTTTACTATAAATATCATAAAGCTCTTCGCCAGAGGAAATATCCGACTTGGAAATTACAATAACAGGCTCCATATCGTTATATACCGCTGTGGAAATCATTTTGTCAATTACTGTGTAGTTAGGTGATGGCGAAACGGTACTGCACACAATTACTATGTTGTCTATGTTGGCCATTGGTGGTCTTATAAGGGAGTTCTTTCGAGGGTGGATTTCGTCAATTACACAGTATCCGTTTTGTGATAGAGAAATTGTAACTAAATCACCAACAAGAGGTGCGCTCTTGTCCTTGCGAAACGCTCCCCTTGCCTTACATTCAAATATTTTATCAGCGACTTCTACATAATAGAAGCCGCTGATTGCTTTGATAATTAAACCCTGTGCTTTAGTTAATTTCATCAGGTTGCTCCGGTATTTCCGCTGGCAATGATTCTGTTGTAGGGGGTTCAGTTACTTCTGTTGGGATTGTAACTTCCTCAGTAGAAGTTATTTCTGTAACAGAATATTCGGTCATAGTTTCCGTTTCTGTTTCGGTTTCTTCTACTGTTGTTTCCTCGACAGTTTCCGGAGCAGTAGTTGCAATCATATATTCGTGATAGGTTGGTGAAGCTGTCTTATTTTGGAAATCTATCGTATATTCCTGATACAACTGACCGTTTAGATAAACCTTAACGTTGGAATCACTGTTAGAACCTGTTAGTGTAAAATTATAAACTTTCAGTTCTGACGGAATAACATTGGTTGTTACAAACACATCACCATCAAAAACAATCTGGAGAGAAACACTGTTGGTTTCTTCTGTTGGTAGCTGAACCTCAATGTCAATTGACTGGCTGTCCTTTTTACCGCCGGAAAGCACAAGCTTTACGGTATATCCCTTTTTAACAGTTCCGCCCTGAAGAGGATTCTGACGAATAACAGTATCCTTTTCTTCATAACTGTTTTCGTCATATTCGTACTCAACCTCAAGACCTTTCTTTTCAAGCTCTGACCTTGCTTCTTCCAGTTTTTTACCTGTTACATCCGGTATTTTAACCTTGGAAGGTGCAGGTCCCTTTGAAACATAGAGGTAAATAGTTGAGCCGATTGTTGTTTTTTCACCCGGATTTGGGAATTCTGAGGACACATAGTCTAAGTTTACATCGTCACTTCTGATATACACAATTTTAGGTACAAGGTTGCGACTTTCAATCTGTTTTATGGCATCCTCTTCTGTTGTGTTAAGAAGATGAGGAACTACAACCTGTGAATTCTTTCCGTTTACAGTAAGCTGAATTGTTGCACCCTGCTTGACCATTTTGGAATCAGCCTCAGGCTTTTGTGAGAGAACTACGCCCTCTTTTTTAGTGGAATCGTACTCAAACTCAATATCAAAATTGAAATCGTTTTTATCGGAATCCTGATTAATATCAACGATTGTTCTACCCACATAATTTGGTACTGTAGTATCAGCAGAACCGCCTGTGAGAGAATTAACAAGGAAGTAAACTCCGAAACCAACAAGACAGATAAGGAATGAGGCAACAATGCCTAATATAGCGGACTTCTTTGTAGAACGCTCCTTCTTCTCTTCCTTTTCATCGTTATCAAAGTCAACAGGCTCTTCTTTCTTTTTACTTTCCTCAGGTTCAACTTTTTTTCTCGGCTCTCTTTTTTCGACAACAGACTCAACATACTTTGTCTGTTCATCAGGTCTGTTAAGGCTGTATCCGAATACTATACCGGGGTTAAGGCGGAACCTGTCAATGTCGTTAAGCATAGCCTGTGCAGATTCGTACCTTGCCCTTGGGTCTTTTTGCATAGCGTGAAGAGTTATCTCCTGTAGTCCTGACGGAATATCAGGATTAATTTCACGAGGTAGTTTTGGTGTGGACTGAAGTTGCATTATAGCGACGGAAACTGCATTGTCGGCAACAAATGGAAGCTTACCTGTAAGCATTTCGTACATCATTACACCAACGGAGTAAATGTCGGTTTTTCCGTCGGTGTTGCCACCCTTAGCCTGTTCCGGAGCGATATAGTGAACAGAGCCGATAGCCTGCTCTGTCATTGTTCTTGTTGCTGAATTGAAGTTGCGGGCAATTCCAAAGTCTGTAACCTTAATTGTTCCATCCTGCAAAAGCATAATATTCTGGGGTTTGATGTCACGGTGAACAATTCCCTTTTCATGAGCGTGTTGTAATGCTCTTAAAATCTGGGTTGTAAGGTGCAGAGCCTCTTTCCAGTGAATAACACCTTGCTGTGCTATATATTCCTTTAGGGTAATACCGTCAATATACTCCATAACAATGTACTGAATCATATCTCCAAAGGAAACATCATACACCTTTACAATGTTTGGATGGGACAGAACAGCGATTGATCTACTTTCATTTTTAAATCGTCGGATAAATTCGGCATTGTCCAAAAATTCTTCTTTTAATATTTTTATGGCAACTTCTCTATCGTCAATAGTATCGTAGCACCTGTAAACATTTGCCATTCCACCAACTCCGATAAGCTCGTGGATTTCGTAGCGTCCATCAAGTTTTTTGCCTGTGTACTTATCCATGACCAGTCCTCCTAAAATATTGTTATGACGGTAATATTATCGGTACCGCCACCGTTGTTTGCTGCGTTAACAAGTTTGTTAACAACCTTACTGTTGCGGTTGTTTTTTATAATTTCAACAATCTCTTCTTCGGAAACACAATTTGTAAGTCCGTCTGTGCAAATGAGGATTGTGTCGCCCTTTTGGTACTGGTACTCAACATAATCTACATTTACATCACAGCGAATTCCCACAGCCCTTGTAATAAAGTTTTTATTTGGATGAATCATAGCCTCTTCTTTTGTGATTTCGCCACGGTTAACCATCTCCTGAACAAGGGAATGGTCCTCGGTAAGCTGAATTGCTTTGTTATCTCTGATTATGTATGTCCTTGAGTCACCCACATGAACAATGTGAATGATATTGTTACGGATAAACACAAGCTCACATGTTGTGCCCATTCCGGTAAGTTCAATATTTTTTCGTGCTATGTTGTAAACCTCAAGGTTTGCACCAACAACCACATTTGTTAAAAGGGTGATTAGCTCCTCTTTGGTGAAGTCACTTGTGTAGAGATTTTTAATTTCACGAGCTATGTACTCTGAGGCTGTTGTGGAGGCTGTGTGTCCTCCGTTGGCACCGCCCATTCCGTCACAGACAACTGCCCACAGCGAACCTTCGGCAATTTTGCCCGAAAGACAATAATCCTGATTGTCCCGGCGTACTCTGCCTCTGTCTGTTTTGCTGTAAATATTCAAGATTATTATCCTCCTTCCTTATATTTACCCTTGAGCTGACCACAACTTGCGTCAATGTCACTGCCAAGTGTTCGCCTTACAGTAGCGCTTATTCCATAAGAAGCAAGTATGTTTGTAAAGGAATTTAGCCTTTCTTTATTGCTTTTTCGGTAGTCGCTGCCTTTAACCGAATTGACCGGGATTAAATTGACATGAACAAGCATTCCTTTTATAAGATTGCCAAGCTCCCTAGCACAGGAATCGCTGTCGTTTACGCCGTCTATCATAGCGTATTCAAAGCTTACTCTCCTGTGGGTTTTATCTATATAATACCTCACAGCCTCCATAAGGCTGCGGATACTAAATGCATCGTTAACAGGCATTGTGGCACTTCTCATCTCATCATTAGGTGCGTGAAGAGAAACTGAAAGTGTGATCTGCATTCCTAAATCTGCTAAGGAGTAGATTTTAGGAACTACACCGCTTGTTGAAAGGGTGATGTGCCTTTTGCCGATATTCAGTCCCTTTTCTGAAGAAACTAAATCTAAAAATCTCACCACATTGTCGTAATTGTCAAGTGGTTCACCCATACCCATAAGGACAATATTTGAAATTCTTATACCTAAATCCTTTTGGGCGGTTTCTATCTGGCAGAGCATTTCACCTGAAGTTAAATTCCTTGTAAAGCCCTGCATACCTGTGGCGCAAAACTTGCACCCCATTTTGCATCCAACCTGAGTTGAAATGCAAATTGTGTATCCGTGGTGATAGCTCATTACAACTGATTCTACACACTCGCCGTCACCGAATTTAAAGAGATACTTAACTGTATTATCATAACTTGAAACTTGCTTTTTTTCAATATTTACAACAGAAATGTAATAATATTCAGACAGCATACTGCGTAATTCCTTGGGAATGTTGTTCATTTCGTCAAAAGACGACACGCCGGAATTTATCCAGCGAAAAATCTGCTCTGCTCTGTATTTTGGGAAATTATGCTTTACGACAAATTCCTGAATTTCATGTGTTGTCATTGACTTCAAATCAGTCATTTATCGTTCCTCCTTAATATGGCAAAGTAAAAACCGTCTGAGTTGTTTGTCTGTGGGAAAAGTGAACATTCGTAGGGTTTTTCCTCAACTGTTCTTTTAATATTCTTTGGAAGAATTATCTCCTCTCCCTGAAACTCCTTGTTTTCACAAAGGAATTTTTCTACCATTCTGTTATTTTCATCAGGGTTAAGGGTGCAGGTGGAGTAGAGAAGTCTGCCACCCTTTTTTACAAGGCGTGATGATGCGGTGAGGATTTTATGCTGAATTTCTTTTAAAGAATTATCGAACAAATCCTCCTTGTATCTTATTTCAGGCTTTCTGCGGATTAGTCCAAGTCCCGAGCAAGGAACATCACAAATAACCACATCTGCTTTTTCTGTTTCACTATTTTCCGATGCATCCTTTACAGTGGCATTTATTATATTGATTTTCAGCCTTTTGCCGGTTGAATTTATAAGATTAACCTTGTGGGGGTAAAGGTCAAAGGAATTGATTTTGCCAATGTTATTCATAAGAATTGCTGATGTAAAGGACTTTCCCCCGGGTGCAGAGCAGACATCATAAAGGGTTTGTCCCTGTTTGGGCGAAAGACTTTCAATGGCAATATTAGAGGACAAATCCTGAACATAGAACTTACCCTCTTTAAATGCAGTTGACAATTCTATTGCACCTGTGGAGCTGATTTTGATAACATTTTCAAGTGGTGTACTTTCGCACCTTATTCCCTCTTTTTCAAGGTCGCTTAACAAGTCCTCTTTCGTTGTAATCAGGGTATTCACCCTTGCGTAAAGAGGCGGTCTGCCTGTAATGCTACTTAGCATATCAAGGGTAACTTCTTCCCCATAGCTGTCAGTCCAAAGGGCAATAATTTCCTCGGGAACAGAGTATTTAACGGAAAGATACTTATTTTTATCCTTGATATTTTCAAGATTATACTTTTCCTCCGCCCTTGTAATGCTCCTTAACAGTCCGTTTATAAAGCCTGATGACTTATACAGTTTTAGATTTTTTGCAAGCTTTACTGTTTCGTTAACGGCTGCACTTTCGGGAACCTTGTCCATAAACAGCATTTGATAAACAGCCATTCTAAGGAGGATAAGAGTCTTTTTCTCAATTTTCTTTAGTCTTACCGAAGAATAACTGCGGATTATATAGTCAAGGGTTAACTTTCTTTCAAGCACTCCGTAGATTATAGCAGAGGTAAAGGATGAGTCCAGCTTGGACAGCTTATTCTCTTTTAACACTTGATTTATCAAGATTGAGCTGTAGCTTTTGTCTGTTTCAATCTTGTAAAGCACATCAAAGGCAATTCTTCTGGGGTTTATCATTAATCTCTCCTGTTGGCAATTATAATCAAACGCAAAAGCTGAAGAAGAGCAGTTGCTGCTGCGGCAACATAGGTCATTGCGGCAGCCTGGAGAACCTTTTTTGTACCCTCATATTCATCTGTGGCAAGTAAATTTGTGTCCCTGATACACTTCAGTGCTCGGCGTGATGCGTCAAATTCAACAGGTAATGTCACTACTGTAAACAGTACTGAAAGCGAAAAGAAGATAATGCCAAGCCACAAAACAAATGAATACTGTGTGGGCAAAAACAGACCTATGAGGAAAAGTATCCATCCTAAGTTTGAGCCAATCCTTGCGGCAGGTACAATAGCGCCCCTGATTTTGTTTGGCACATAGCCTGTTGCGTGCTGAACAGCGTGTCCTGCCTCGTGACAGGCTACACCTACTGCGGCAACTGATGCAACATTGTAAACATCCTGTGAAAGGCGGATAACATTTGTTCTTGGGTCAAAGTGGTCGGTAAGACTACCGGATGTCGGCTCAATTCTAACACCTGTAACCCCGTACTGAGTAAGCACATACTGTGCCGCCTGAGCACCTGTCATACCACGCCTGTTAGGTATATTTCCATATTTTGAAAAATTTGATTTTACTTTTATCTGGCATATCATTGAAAGAATAAAGCAGGGTAAAATTAAAACAATGTATGTCCAGTCAAATCCATAAAAATAAGGCATAATTAATCTCCTATTATCGTTCCGATATTTATTTTGTGTCCTTGCAAAAAAGCATTTGAGTCCATCCTCTTTTTGCCCTGTAGCTGAACTGAATTGATAACTACTGCACCCTCACCACAGGCAACTGTAAGGGGATTTGTGGATATTACCTCACCGGGTTTTCCTTTGCCATCTGCAAGGCGGGTTTCAAATATTTTAAGGACTTTTCCATTAAAAACAGTTGATGCAACAGGCCAAGGGCAAAGCCCCCTTACCTTATTATGCACCTCTTTGTTTGTTTTAGAAAAATCAATTTTGCACATAGATTTGTCAAGCATTTTTGCATATGATGAAAGGCTGTCGTCTTGCTTAACAGGTTTTAACATTCCCTTTTGTGCATAGTCAAGAGTTTTGATAATTAATTCTCCGCCCAATTCGGAAAGATTGTCAAAAACCTCTCCTGCTGTTTCGTTAATGCCGATTTTGTATTCCTCTGTAAGGAGAATATCCCCTGTGTCAAGTTCCTTTTCCATATACATTGTGGTAACACCGGTTACCTCATCACCATTTAATACAGACCACTGAATAGGGGCTGCGCCACGGTACTTTGGAAGAAGTGAACCGTGAACATTGATGCAACCGTACTTTGGAATATTAAGTATGCTTTCGGGAAGTATCTGACCGTATGCAACAACAACAATTACATCTGGGTTAAGCTCCCTGATAAGCTTGTCATTATCGCCCTCACGGAGCTTTTCGGGCTGATAGACGGGTATTGAAAGCTCTTCGGCACAAACCTTTACATCAGGAGGTGTAAGCACCATTTTTCTGCCAACAGGCTTGTCCGGTTGGGTGAACACAGCAAGTACATTGTGGTGCTGTGCTATTGCCTTTAGTGACGGTACTGCAAAGTCGGGAGTACCCATAAAAACAACATTCATCACTCAATCTCCTCCGGTGACAGCATACGGATTACAATATCCTTATATACAATTCCGTCAAGGTGGTCAATCTCGTGACAAAAAGCCTTTGCAAGTAGTCCTTCTCCGCTGATTTCAAAGATTTTACCATTCCTGTCCTGTGCCTCAACAGTTACATTCATTGGCCTTTTTGTCATTCCGTATTCACCTGGGAAAGAAAGGCATCCCTCGGCAGTTACCTGCTCACCCTCTGCCTTAATGATTTTTGGGTTTACAAGCTCGATTACACCCTCGCCGATGTCGATAACTACTACTTTTCGTAAAACTCCCACCTGATTTCCGGCTAGTCCAACGCCCTCTGCGTCGTGCATTGTTTCTGCCATATCGTCAAGGAGAGTCCAAAGTCTTTCGTCAAACTTTACAACCTCTCGGCATTTTTTGTGGAGAATGTCGTCTCCGTCTTTTACTATATTTCTAATTGCCATAATAATCACCTAATTAAATGACTGCGGATTCATATCCACTGTAATTTGAATACCATTAAAATCTTTTTTCTTTGAAAAATCCATAAGCACCTGATTAATAGCACTTCTGAATTCCTTTGAGTTTCTGCATTTTATAATAATTTTAAATCTGTATTTATTGCTTATTTTATACACAGCTGCCTGACTTGGGCCGATAATTCTAAGGGGCATATCCCCGTATTTATCTTTTACTATATTGATAAACGCATTTTGAAATGTTTTTGCACATTTAAGGGTTATACCTTGATTTTCACCTGAAAAACCAACAAGACAAATATCTGCAAAGGGTGGATAAAGCATAGCCTTTCGCATTGCGATTTCGCCTTTGTAAAAGGTATTGTAGTCCTGCATTGCCGAAAGTCGGATAACCTCGCTTTCCGGGGTTGTTGTCTGAATAACTGCAACACCCTTTGCGTCACCTCGACCACTTCTGCCCACTACCTGAGTAAGCAAGCTGAAAGCCCTTTCGTAGCTTCTGTAATCGTCTGAATAAAGCATCTGATCGGCATTTAAAACACCTACCAATGTTACATTTGGAAAGTCAAGACCCTTTGCAACCATTTGAGTACCCACAAGTATATCGTATTCTCCATTTGCAAAGGCAGACAGCTTTTTTTCGTAACTACTCTTTGACATTGTGGCATCTGCGTCCATACGAAGCACCCTTGCACCGGGGAACAAATCAAGTAGCTCTTGTTCAGCCTTTTGGGTGCCTGCCCCCTTTAAACTAAGTGTATGCTGGTGACAGTCGGGACATTCCTCTGTAAATGGAACGGAATGACCGCAATAATGGCACATCATACGGTTGTTGGCGCTGTGATAGGTCATAGAAATTGAACAGTTGGGACAGGTAACAACCTGACCACAGCTTTTACAGCTTAAAAATGTGTTGTAACCTCGGCGGTTTAATAGAATAATGGACTGCTTTTTATTCACAAGGTTTTGTGATATAAGCTCCTTGAGAACCGAGGAATAATTGCTGAAGTTGCCATCCATAACTTCCTCGTTCATATCCACCACAGAAACCTTTGGCAAGGTTGCCTTTCCGTATCTGCCCTTAAGGGTTACAAGGGTATATATGCCCTTTTGTGCTGAATAAAAGCTTTCAATGCTTGGTGTAGCAGAGGATAAAATCAAAAGTGCATTGTGACAACTGCACCTAAACTTAGCCACATCCCTTGCGTGATAACGTGGAGTTTGCTGGGATTTATAAGAGCTTTCCTGCTCCTCGTCAAGGACAATAAGTCCGATATTTTTAAGAGGTGCAAAAACAGCACTCCTTGTGCCAAGGACAATTTTTGCCTCTCCCCTTAAAACACGCTTGTATTCGTCAAGCCTTTCCCCAATGGAAAGGCCGCTGTGAAACACCGCAACATTGTCACCAAATCGACCCATAAAAATCCTTATGAGCTGTGGGGTAAGGGCAATTTCGGGAACCATAAGGATTGTACCCTTGCCCTCATTAAAGCACCTTTCAATCACCTTCATAAAGACAGAGGTTTTTCCGCTGCCTGTGACACCGTAAAGTAATGCACAGGTTGGTTTATCCTCCTCATACTTTGAGCAAAGTGTTTCGTAGGCTGACTGTTGCTCTGTGCTTAAAACAACCTCTTTTTGTTCTTTGCTTACATCCTTTTCGCTGTAAGGTGTACGCATTACTTCGTCTTGAAAGTATTTTGCAACACCCTTTTTTACAAGGGAATCTACAACTGACTGAGTGTAGCCTGTGTAGTAGCACACCTCTTTTACTGACGCCTTATCCACCATATGGATAAGTTCAAAAACCTTTTCCTGCTTTGGTGTCAGCTTTAGTGAAGATGTATCAATGTCGTCTGCAAGGGATACCATCTTAATGGATGCATCCTTTGTTTTCCTAAGGGCATCATCCTCCCTTATGACAAAGCCAAGTCTGTACATATGGTTAAGAGGGGGTTCAGCCTTGCTGAAAACATCAACAATGCTTTCCTTTTTTACAGGCTTATTTACACCTTGCAAATATTCATAAATTTCTCTTTCATAATCCGAAAGCTTTAAAAGCTCCTCATCTTCTCTGTGAACAGCACCGTAAAATGTTGAAATCTGATAGTTTATCCCAGCCGGGAGCATTACCCTCACTGCATCATAGTAGGTGCAAAAGTACCTGTCGTGGATAAAGTGAACAGTTTTCAGCATCTCCTGTGTGAACAAAGGCTCTTTATCAAGAAGTGAACTGATTTCCTTTAAGTTTTCTTCGTAATCCTCACGAACAACAAGAACCATACCCTGTCTTAGTCGGTTGCCCTTTCCAAAGGGAACTAGCACCCTTTGACCGGGAGAAATGTTCATATTCTGAGGAACCTTGTAGCTGAAAATTCTATCAAAATGATATACTGTTTTGTCAACAGCAATTCCTGCAATCAGGAAATTATCATTCTTCATATTCCGGCTCAAGGATGTTGTACCTGTGATTTTTAAAGTCATCAATAGCCAAGAGGACAGGCTTTTCTTCTGTAATAACACCCTTTTCCTCAAACTCATAGGCTATCTGTCTTGCCCTTTTTGCAACACCCATTACAAGAGCATAACGACTCTCCTTACCTGCCAACATATCATCTACTGAAGCTATACGCATAATAATTCTCCTTTTCTAACTAAAATAATTATTTCTTTTTTCTTTTTCTGTTTTTACAATGTTTATTATATCATCAACGGTTTTTTCAACAATGTCGTTTTCAACCACAAAGTCGTATTGTGATGTATATCCTTGCTCAACAAGAGCTGTTTTCATACGCTTTTCTATTACCTCCTCAGTTTCGGTGCCTCTGCCACGCAGACGCTGTTCCAAAACCTCAAGGGATGGAGGAACAATAAAAATGCTTAGGCAGTCAGGGCATTTTTCCATTATCTGAACTCCGCCCTGCACCTCAATTTCAAGGAACACATTGTAGCCCTCGTTAAGCATATCCTCAACAGCCTTTTGGGGAGTGCCGTAATAGTTGTCGGCATACTGTGCATACTCAAGAAATTCGTCATTATCAATCATCTTGAGGAACTTTTCTTTGGTAATGAAATAATATTCCCTACCGTCAACCTCGCCGGGACGAGGTGCTCTGGTGGTTGCCGACACAGACAGCCTAAAGGACTCTTCCCTTTTCAGCATTTCCTTCATAATTGTACCCTTGCCCACACCGGAAAATCCGGAATAGACAACAAGCAAACCTTTTTTACTCAACCTCTTGTTCACCCTCCAATCTGTTACCTATTGTTTCGGGAGATATTGCAGAAAGTACTATGTGGTCGCTGTCTGTAATTATAACAGCCTTACATCGTCTGCCATAGGTGGCGTCAATAAGCATACTCTTCTGCTTACTCTCCTGAACAATTCTTTTTATTGGAGCAGAATCAGGACTCACAACGGAGATAATTCTGCTTGAATTAACCAAGTTACCAAAACCAATGTTAATAAGTTTCATTGTTCACCTTACTAATAACTATTTACTCAATATTCTGAATTTGCTCTCTGATTTTTTCAATCTCTGCCTTGATGTCAACCACCATATGGGAAAGGTTACTGTCGTTTGCCTTACTGCCGATGGTGTTAGCCTCTCGGTTCATTTCCTGTATGATGAAGTCAAGCTTTCTGCCAACCTCACCGTCACCGTCCATCAGGCTTTTCAGCTGGTCAAAGTGACTGCGAAGTCTGACTGTTTCTTCATCAACGGCAACCTTGTCGGCAAAAATTGCCACCTCGGTGATAACACGCTGTTCGTCATAGTCGGCAGAGCCTAAAAGCTCCTCTATCCTCTCCTTTAGGCGAGCTTCGTACTCCTTTACTCTTTCGGGAGAACGGGACTCGATTCCATCAACAATGGATAGAATGTGCTTTGCCCTTGACATAACATCCGCCTTCATCTTTTCGCCCTCGGTTTCCCTCATTGTGATAAAGTTGTTAAGGGCGGTATCAAGAACAGGCTTTACTGCATTCCACACCTCTTCTTCATCCTCGGGAGCCTTATGCACCTGAAAAATATCGGAATAGGAAGAAACTGTTGACACAGAAATATCGTCCTTTACTCCGTAATCATCAGAAAGCTTTTTTAGTGCGTTGATGTAGCCTTGGGCAAGGCTTGGGTTGATTTTTACAATAGCCTCTGTGTCCTCCTTTTGAGATAAGGACACAAACATATCAATTTTACCCCTGCTAACCCTTTCCTTGATATATGACTTTAGCTTTTCTTCAAGAAAGCCAAAGCCCCTTGTTGTACGGCAGTTAAACTCAAAATACCTGTGATTTACACTTTTGATTTCAACTGTAATATCCCTGCCGTCAACTGTTGCTTCGCCTCTGCCGAAGCCTGTCATTGAACGAATCATTTTTTAAAAACCTCTTAATTAGAATTAAACCGATTATTCCTTTTTTCGGTTAACTTCATTATATCTAATTTTGGAAGAGAAAAATCACTTTTGTAACCAAATTGTAATCATTATTTGCTGTTTGCATTTTCTTCCTATATATGATATAATTTTTAGGCAAATTTATTGATAAAGGATGATAGAAATGTCAGGACATAATAAATGGAGTACAATTAAGCAAAAAAAGGGTAAAAACGACGCCGCAAGGGCAAAGGTATTTACCAAAATAGGCAGAGAGCTTATTGTTGCAATTCGTGACGGCGGTTCAGCTGACCCAAATGTTAACTCAAAGCTTAGAGATTGTATTGCAAAGGCTAAGGCTGCCAATGTTCCAAACGACAATATTGACAGAATTATTAAGAAAGCCGCATCTTCAAACGAGGGTGACAACTATGAGTCTGTTACATACGAGGGATACGGTCCTTCCGGTATTGCTGTTATTGTTGAGGCACTTACAGACAACAGAAACAGAACAGCAGGTGAAGTTCGCCACTACTTTGACAAATTCGGCGGTAATATGGGAACTCCCGGATGTGTTGGATTTATGTTCTCCAAAAAGGGTGTTCTTGTAATCGAGCGTGAGGAGCTTGACAAGGACGAGGACACAGTTATGGAGGACGCACTTGAAGCAGGTGCATCCGACTTTGAGGCTGACGAGGACATCTTCACAATTTACACAGAGCCTGAGGACTTTGGTGCTATTCGTGATGATTTATCTCAAAAGGGATATGAATTTGCTTCTGCCGAGGTTGAGCAAGTGCCTTCTACCTACACAAAGATTGATGACGAAGAAACCAAAACCAAAATGCAGAAGATGCTGGATATGTTTGAAGACAACGATGACATTCAAAATGTATGGCACAACTGGGAAATGGACTGATTTTTGTACAATTATTTATACTATACTCGCAAATCAGGAACTGATATTACAAAATGAATATTACAAACGGAAAAGACAGCAGAAATACCTGCTGTCTTTTCCTTTGGAGATCGAATATGAAAAAATCTATCAATACATACTTGTAGTCAATTTAAATCTATTTATTCCTCATTTTCAACAAGGAGTGGGAGATATTCCGCATACTTTGACTTTAGAGGTGTTTTAACATCTGCCGACTGTACCTTTTTGTTTACTGCCTCTGTTGTCTTTTTAACAGGTGCAATAGTACCTGCACCGGCAACACAACCGCCGGGACATCCCATACCCTCAAGTAGGTATCCGTCGTACTTTCCGGCTTTTGCAAGCTGGAGCATCTTT
The DNA here is from genome assembly GCA_034116205.1 of Ruminococcus sp. Taxonomy (GTDB): domain Bacteria; phylum Bacillota; class Clostridia; order Oscillospirales; family Acutalibacteraceae; genus Ruminococcoides. Next base: position 18,420 of record JAXESA010000118.1, read on the forward strand.
CGACATTCGGGAAGACCCTCTGCCCTTGCTGTGAGAACTTCTCTGTCGGGGTCAATCTCCTTGATGATGTTTTCAACAGCCTTGGCAACACCACCGCTGACTGCAAATCCGTTACCGTCACCGCTGCCCTCTCTAAATGGTTCGCCGTCCTCACAATCGGAAATTTTAATTCCCTTTGCATCAAGAATAGCACTAAATTCTTCAAATGTCAAAACAAAATCTACATTACTGCGGATTGTTCTTCTGCGAGCCTCAAGCTTTTTGGCGGCACAAGGTCCAACAAAAACAACCTTGCAATCGGGGATTTTGTTCTTAATAAGCCTTGCGGTAAGCACCATTGGAGTAAGCGCCATTGATATGTATGGGGCAAATTCAGGGTACAGCTTTTTGGCCATTACTGACCAAGCAGGACAACAGGAAGTAGCCATAAACGGTTGTTTTTCCGGAACTTCCTTTACAAAGTCCTCTGCCTCCTGAATTGTGCAAAGGTCAGCACCGATTGCAACCTCTACAACATCTGTAAAGCCAAGCTCCTTAAATGCTGTGCGTATTTGTCCCTGTGTTACATTGCCAAACTGACCTGAGAAAGCAGGTGCTATGGCGGCATATACAGGAGTATCACTCTTAAGGGCAGTGATTGTCTGGAAAATCTGGCTCTTATCAATGATAGCACCGAAAGGACAATTTACAAGGCACATACCGCAGGATACGCACTTGTCGTGGTCAATCTCGGCTCTGCCATATTCATCGGATTTTATAGCATTCATACCGCACACCTTGGCACAAGGACGCTCATGACGGACGATAGCACGGTATTCACATACATTGATACATCTGCCACACTTTACACAGAGATCCTCATCAATATGGGAACGGCCGTCAACAATGGACACAGCCTTTTTAGGGCAAATCTCAACACAGGGATGCTCAAGACAATTCTGACAGGCATCGGTGACAAAAATCCTTTTTTCGGAGCACTTGTTACAGGCGAATTTTATAATGTCAATGAGGGGTGGCTCATAATACTTGTCGTTAAAAAGCTCCTCCTCTATTCCCTCTGAAATAGGTGAAAACTCGTTGTAATCCCTGAGAGGAAATCCCATAGCTGCACGAAGTCTTTCCCCAACAACTGCACGCTCAACAAAAACGCTGTCACGATAATGGGCGATTTCACCCTTGATTATTTTGTAGGGAAGGCCCTGAAACTTCTTTTCATCCCAGCCCTCAAAGGCAAGCTTTGCAATTTCGGTAAAAATCTTTTTTCTTATTCTTGATTTTGATGTCTTAACTCCACGCATACTCTTTCCAACCTTAAATTTAATATAGAAATTACATTCACTTGTGATAATATACTGTATAGTGATATTATACAATGTCAAGAAAAATCAGTCAAGTAAAATGTAATCATATTTATAACCAAATAAATTTCAAAAAATAAGGGCAACCAAATAGGTCGCCCTTGACTATCAGTTATTATCAGTCGCTTGTATAAGGAAGAAGTGCAAGATGTCTTGCTCTCTTGATTGCTACTGTAAGCTCTCTTTGGTGAGCTGCACAAGTACCTGTTACTCGTCTTGGAAGAATCTTTGCCCTTTCAGACATATAGCGACGGAGTCTTGCGATATCCTTGTAGTCAATCTTTTCTACCTTATCTACACAAAAGCTACAAACTTTTCTACGTGACTTTCTGCCACGGTTTGGTCTATCTGCCATTGTAGTTAATCTCCTTTGCAATAATTTAGGGCTGTGCCCTACTGATTATGCTAAATCAGAATGGTAAATCGTCATCCATAGGCATTTCTTCAAAATCTGAACTTGAACCGTTTGAATAGCTTGTTTGCTGTGTCTGCTGAACAGGAGCCTGCTGATAAGAAGGCTGTTGGTTCTGGGCAGGAGCATAGCTATTGTAACCGGAATTGCTCTGGTCACGACGCTCGCCTGTGAATGAAACGTTATCTGCAACAACCTCTGTTACATAGCGGTTTGTGCCATCCTTAGCCTGATAGGTTCTTGTCTGGAGCTGACCCTCAACTGCAATCATTGAGCCTTTGCCGAAGTAACGACAAACAAACTCTGCCTGCTGACGCCAGCAAACAATGTTGATAAAGTCAGTCTGGCGCTGTTCGCCCTGCTTTACATAGTTCCTATCAACAGCGATTGTAAAAGATGTTACGGAAATACCGCTGGCTGTTGTCTTTAATTCAAGGTCTGCTGTAATGCGACCCATAAGTATAACTCTGTTTAACATAGTAAAAATCCTTTCACATTCGGCAAAATTGCCTACTTCTTAATTATTCGATTAGTCTTCCTTCTTAATGATCAATGAGCGAAGAACGCCGTCAGTAATCTTGTAGATTCTGTCAAGCTCTGCAGGGAATTCTGCTGTTGATTCAAAGTTAATAAGCACATAGTAGCCTTCTGCTTCCTTGTTGATAAGGTATGCAAGCTTACGCTTACCCCATTCATCAACTTCCTGCAGTGTGGCATGCTTTTCAATTAATGCTTTGAACTTTTCGATAGTGCTCTGAATACCCTCTTCGCCAAGCTTCATAGAAAGCACCATAACTGTTTCGTACTTTGCAGTAACTGCTGCCATTTTCTGCACCTCCTTCTGGACATATTGGCGTACATAAACCTGCACGCAAGGATTGTGTGATACACACACATTATTAATTATAACGATTATTATGAAATTGTCAACACTTTACAGCATTTATGTAACAAAATTCATTCAAAATTCTTAATTATTTCCGAAAATAACTGTTCAAGCCTTTTGTCCTCTCCCGAAAGGTAGAGGTAGCCAAAAAGTGCCTCCAGTCCTGTTGCGCTGTGGTAGTCGCCAACAGAACCGTTTTTTGGGGTGCATTTTGGGGATGCATTTCTGCCACGCTTATAGACGGAAAGTTCTTCTTCCGTAAGCATTGGTATAAGTTTTTTTGCAAAAACCGCCTGACTTTTGCAGTTTACAAGGTCAACCTTGATTTTGTTAAGCTCCCCAACAGGGCGCTGACCCTTATCCACAAGGAATTGGCGGACAAAAAGGTCATATACACCATCCCCTACAAATGCCAAGGTTAAAGGTGAAAGCTGTTTTGGGTTGCTTTGTTCATTTATTAATTTACTCATATTACTCTACAAATTCAAATTCTAAGTCGTATATTGATACGGTGTCGCCCTCTTCAATGCCTTTTTCTCTTAATGCGTCAATTACACCGCCATTTGTAAGGACTCTCTGAAAATAATTGACACTTTCGTAGTCGTCAAAGTTTACGGACTTCATAACCTGTAAAAGCCATTCGCCCTCAACAAAATACACATCATCCTGTACGGTGATTTTTACTTCGTGACGGTCAATTTCTTCAGCAGGGATAACAGGCGCAGGCTCAGCCTCAAATTCTCTAATAGGTGGAAGTTTACTAAGGGTTTCAAGGGTTTTATTCATCAACTCGTCAACACCGTAGTGAATTTCCGCCATAATGGGGAAGAAAGAATAGCCCTGTTCCTCAACAAACTTTCTAAAGTCATTAATCTGCTCATCTGTTGCCATATCACATTTGTTACCGGCAACAAGCATTTGTCTTTCGGCAAGCTCTGGGTTAAACTTTTTAAGTTCATTGTTAATTGTGACAAAGTCCTCCTTGGGATCTCTGCCCTCACTACCGCTGACATCAACAATGTGAATGAGCATACGGCATCTCTCAACATGGCGGAGAAACTGGTGACCAAGACCTGTTCCCTCCCAAGCGCCTTCAATAAGTCCGGGAATATCAGCCATAACAAAAGAGTTGCCCTCCCCCATTGACACAACACCAAGCACCGGGGTTATGGTGGTAAAATGGTAGTTAGCAATTTCGGGCTTTGCCTGACTTACAACAGATACAAGTGTGCTTTTGCCCACATTGGGAAAGCCTACAAGTCCAACATCGGCAAGGAGCTTTAGTTCAAGGACAACATCATATTCCTCACCGGGTAGGCCGGGCTTTGCAAATCTTGGTGCCTGTCTTGTAGGCGTGGCAAAGTGAACATTACCCCAACCGCCTTTACCTCCACGGGCAACAACAACAGGGTCTTTGCCTGAAACATCGGCAAGTATTCTGCCTGTTTCCGCCTCTTTTACAACAGTGCCTATGGGAACACGAATGATTAGGTCGGGGGCTTTTCTGCCGAATTTTCTTCCACTGCGTCCGTTTTCCCCCTTTTCGGCATTGTACTTCTTTTTATAGCGGAAGTCTGCAAGGGTTGAAATGTTGCTGTCCGCAAGGAAAACAACATCTCCCCCTTTTCCACCGTCACCACCGTCGGGACCGCCTGATGCAATATACTTTTCTCTGTGGAAGGAAACTGCACCGTCACCGCCGTCACCTGCTTTGATTTTAATTTTAGCTACATCAACAAACATATAAAAAATCCTTAATCCTTAAACAAAGGTTCAATATCTTTAACTATTTTTTCGTCAACTCTGTATTTTTTTCTTTTGTACTTAATACCAATGGTTGTAAAAAGCAATACTGCACCTATGGACAGCACGATAATCCCTGATACTACCCTACCATTTACAATAAGGGCAATACCGATAACTGTCATTAAAAACGTGAGGACAGCAACAGTAACCTTAAATGCAAGTCCGTCACCACCGTCACCTACAATATCGTGAATCATATTGACGCTTGCAACCTTGGGATTATTGTTCATAACCTTTTTTTCGCCCTCGTTGATATTATTGGTCATTATATGCCTCCTATTCTAAAAAGAAAAGGGCGGATAAACCGCCCATAAGTATCTTACTGTTCAACAGGATATACGCAAGCACGCTTTCTGTCCTTGCCTACTCTCTCAAAACGAACAACACCGTCAATCTTTGCAAACAATGTGTCGTCAGAACCTCTGCCAACATTTTCACCCGGGTGAATGTGTGTGCCTCTCTGCTTTACGAGAATGTTGCCGGCAAGTACAAACTGACCGTCTGCTCTCTTAACACCAAGGCGCTTGGATTCGCTGTCTCTACCGTTCTTTGTAGAACCCATACCTTTTTTATGGGCAAATAACTGAATGTTAATCTTAAGCATATTATACCTCCGAAATTATTACTTTAATATAATCTCCATACTGCTTAGCAAGTTCGTCCATATGGAGCTTGAAACCCTTTAGGATAACTTGGGCTTCCTTTACATCTTTCTCATCAACTGTAAGATAAAGGTGACTTTCCAGAGCCTCTACACCAACATTTAGCTTTTGAACATCGGTGATGGTGTTGGCTGTCATATATGCGGCTGAACTTACAGACGCACACACAATGTCGCTACCCTCTTCTGAATAGCCGGTGTGACCGTCAACGGAAAAGCCTGTTATCATACCGTTATGAGTAAAGAAAACAACTTTCGTCATTAGTTAATCTTTTCGATTGCAACCTTTGTATATGGCTGTCTGTGACCCATCTTTCTCTTCTCGCCCTTCTTAGGCTTGTAAGTGAAAACTGTAATCTTCTTTCCCTTACCGTTCTTGAGAACCTTGGCTGTTACAGTCTTGTCAGATGCGAAATCCAACTCACCGTTGTCGTTGCCAACAGCAATAACAGGGATTTCAACTGTTTCGTTTTCTTCTGCAGCAAGCTTTTCGATAAAGAGTTCTTCGCCCTCTGTTACCTTGTACTGCTTACCGCCTGTTTTGATAATAGCGTACATAGTAAGTACCATTCCTTTATTTTAGACTCGCTGTTGTCAGGCGGAATTAATCACTTAAAACCCACAACATGCGGTTTTTATACTATAACACAAAGGTCGTAAATTGTCAACAATTATTTTGAATTTTACAGGCTTTAAGGGTATTTTTCATAAGCACTGCTATTGTCATAGGTCCAACACCGCCCGGAACCGGAGTTATTGCAGAGCATTTGTCCTTTACATTTTCAAAGTCAACATCTCCGCACAGCTTTCCGTTTTCGTCCCTATCCATACCAACATCAATTACAACAGCGCCCTCCTTCACCATATCCTCTGTTACAAACTTAGGCTTGCCTATGGCGGCAAAAAGGATGTCTGCCTCTCTTGTAACTTCGGCAAGATTTTTTGTTCTGCTGTGGGTGATGGTTACCGTTCCGTTTTCGTGGAGTAAAAGCATAGCCATTGGCTTACCTACAATGTTACTTCTGCCAATAACAACGCACTTTTTGCCCTCAACAGGAATTTTGTAGCTGTGGAGCATTTCCATTACACCGGCAGGGGTACATGGGAGAAAATCATAGTCTCCAATCATAATTTTTCCAACATTTATTGCGTGAAATGCGTCAACATCCTTTATGGGAGAAATCGCCTCAATGACAGCCTTTTCGTCAAGTCCCTTTGGCAAGGGCAACTGGCAAAGAATTCCGTTGATTTCTTTATCCTCATTAAGCTCATCAACAAGTGAAAGGAGTTCTTCCTGTGTGGTTGTTGCCGGGAGTGCATATTCCCTTGAAAGAAAACCAACAGCCTCACACGCCTTTTTCTTGTTGTTTACATATACTCTTGATGCCGGGTCATCCCCTACAATAATTACTGCAAGACCGGGCCTTATGCCCTTTTTTGCAAGCTCCAGAGTTTCTAAACGAACCTGCTCCTTAACCTCTGCCGAAACCTTTTTACCGTCAATTATTAATGCCATTTTTCACATTCCTCTTCTTCCTAAAAACTATTAACAGAATAATTCCTGTCAAGAAAATACAAGCGGACAAAACCTGACTTACCCTTGGTGTGTAGCCAAAGATTGCGAAAGGCATATAGAGGCTGTCTGTCCTTAGTCCCTCTACAATCATTCTTTCAAAGCCGTACCATACCATATAGCAAAGGAAAATCTGTCCCTTGAAATTGTACCACTTTTTGCTTATAAGGTGAAGTACCAAAACACCTAAAAGACACCACAGGGATTCGTAGAGAAAGCAGGGGTGAACACCTACATTACCGGTGTTTTCGCTGACCATTCTCCAAGGAAGGTCGGTTTCTGTTCCGAAAGCCTCTTGGTTAAAGAAGTTGCCCCATCTTCCAATTCCCTGTCCGATTAGAAAGCCGATTGAGGCAATATCTAAGGTTGGCAAAAATTCCTGCTTTTGGATTTTGCAGGCTACTGCACCGCCTAAAATAGCTCCAATCAAACCACCGTATATGGCAAGTCCGCCTTTGTTAATATAGAAAATTTCTATTGGGTTATCCTTGTAGTTATCCCAACTAAAAACTACATAGTAAAGCCTTGCACCGATAATGGCACAGACAACACCCACGATTATTGTATTGAGAAGTTTATTTTTATTTATTCCAAAATAATCTGCCCTGGTAAAGGCATAGACACAGGCTAAAATCAAACCTGTTGCGATTAAAACACCATACCAATAAACAGAAACATTGCCTATGGGAAAGGCTACCCTGTCTATGTCAAAATCAATCCCAAGTCCGGGAAAAGATACATTCATAAAACTATCTCCTATCTTACAACTGAAAGTGCGGAATTGTTATAGTCCAGCACCTCGTCAAATTTTTTCTCTATATCCTCAAATTCAAGATTGTAAATACAGTCCACATAAGAGAACAATTCTCTGTTTGTAAAGTGGGAGTCCATAAGGTTATTTGCAATGGAGCTTACTGAATTAAGGGAAGAAACAGCGTCACCGTAAACAGCCTTTTTGCTGATTAAGAAGTCCTCTTTGGAAAGTCCCTTTTCCTTTAAATCCTTGATATATTCTTTTACAGCGGAATAGACCTGTTTCGGGTTACGGCTTTCACCACCGATAAGCACAGCAGAATATCCCTCTCCCTCAAATATTTCATAATTAAATGTCTGGTTGATAAGCTCCCTGTCCTGAAGTTCCCTGTAAATCTTACTTGTTGAGCTGAAGAGCATTGCCAGGAGTACATCAAGACTTGCACTATCCTTTGCTGTGGAAATTTTATCCCCTTTATTTTTAAAGCCGATGTTGAACATTGGAACAGCAACAGGCAAATTTTGTTCTGCAAAATCCTTTACAATTTCGTATGGCTCATCTTCAAAGTAATTTGTGATTTTCACATCCTCGCAAGGCTTTAACATTCTGTCGCAAACCTCTAAAACCTCATCCAGCTTAGCCTTACCGCAGACACAAAGCGCCATATTGTTAAGGTTATAGAATGTGTTGTAGCAGTCGTAAAGCTTTTTCGGGGTAATTTCGGCAATACTCTCCACAGTACCTGCAATATCAATTTTTACAGGGTGATTGTGGTACATACACTCAAGAAGATTGAACATAACCTTCCAGTCGGGAGAATCGTCATACATCTTGATTTCCTGACCAATAATGCCCTGCTCCTTTGCTACTGTTTCGTCGGTAAAATAAGGTGACTGAACAAAGTCCAGGAGAATTTCCAAGCTTTCCTTAAAATTTTGTGATGCCGAAAAAAGGTAACAGGTTTTGTCAAAGCTGGTGAAGGCGTTGGCGTTTGCTCCTGTCTTGGCATATTTTGCAAATGCGTCACCGTCCTCACTTTCAAAGAGCTTATGCTCCAGATAGTGGGCAATACCGTCGGGAACTGTGATTTTTTCACCGCCGTTTGCACTAAAGCAGGTGTTGATTGAACCGTACCTTGTGCCGAAAATAGCGTAGGTTGTGTTGTAACCCGGTTTTTCGTAAACATATATGTTAAGCCCGCTTTTGTGCTTAACCTTATAATACTTGTCCCCAACAAGTGGCGACTTTACTTCATTTATACTCATTACTTACTCTCCAGTACATAGACAGTATCAAGCTTTAGCCTTGACGCCATCTCCATAATTTCTTCCTTGGTAACTGACTGAACCTTTTTGCAGGCATCCTCTATTGAATCGAACTCATTGCACAGCACCTGACTTAGGTACCATGTTTCCATACCAAATTCGTTATCTCCCACAGCAACAAAGTCGTTGCACATAGACAGCTTTGTGGAGTCAATTTCAAAATCTGTAATGTTACCCTTGGCTATATCCTCAAGCTCTTTAAGAATAGCATTTCGAGCTTTTTCGATATTGTCCTTTTCAACACCGCTTTCAATGGTCATAATGCCCTTTGTTTTGTCAAACCTTGCACTGCAATAGTAGCAAAGGCTTAGCTTTTCACGAACATTATTAAACAGCTTGCTGTGGGCAGTTCCACCCAAAATAGCAACAGCAAGTCGCATTGCCATTGTGTCATTATAAGGAGATGCAACTCCTGAGCGAAATCCCATAATCATTTTGCTTTGGGAAAGCTCCATAACTTCCTTTTCGTTCTTAACATTTTGAACATTGGAAATTATGGTGTTTTCGATACTAACAGGAAATCTTTCGTAAGACGAGAAGAAGTTTTTAAGGGTATTTTTTGCAACATCTCCCCCATTTTCTCCGGA
>JAXESA010000119.1:0-2111 GCA_034116205.1 Ruminococcus sp.
TTCTTACAGACCTTATGTTTACAACCCCATCTGACGAAACAATAACAAAAATCACAATCACCGAAGATGTTGTAAATAATGGAGCAGAGCCTGAGATTGTAAGAGGTAGAAAGAAGAAACCTCTTGCCCTCCAAGATGAGAAATCTGAAACAACAGCTTAAATAAAAATATAGTAGCTGTACTTTTTAGTACAGCTATTTTTGGTCAAAGGAAACTTATGGAAGAATTAACTAATGCAAAAGAATTCCCTGTTCTGCCCCTAAGGGGATTAGTAGTATTTCCCGAGATGATTCTGCATTTTGATGTGGGAAGAAAAAGAAGTAAAGCTGCCATTGATGCAGCAATGAGCAAAGAACAGGAAATTTTTATAACTGCGCAAAAGGACCCATCAGTAAATACTCCTGCTATATCGGATATTTACAAAATAGGTACTGTTTGCAAAATAACTCAAATTGTAAATACCAAGGATGACATCGTCCGTGTTACTATACAAGGCAAAAGTCGTGCATTTATCACCGGTGTAGTCGCAGACACTCCATGTATTTTTGCAAAAATTGCAGAAGTTCCAAAGAGTGAGCCTAAAAATACTGTGAGAGAGTCTGCTCTTGTGAGAGCAACTAAGAACATATTTGATAAATACATTGAGCTTTCACCTAATTTTTCACCTGAATACATCTACAAGGTTAGTATGTGTAGTGATCCTTCAGAAATCGCTGATTATATTGCGGGCAATATAATACTGGATTTTACAAACAAGCAGATGATTCTTGAGGAATTAGACACAGAAAAACGCCTTGAGCTACTTATAGAAATTTTGTCTGATGAGCTTAATATAATTGAAGTAGAAACTGATATTGTAGAAAAAGCCAGAGCCAAAATTGAACAAAGCCAAAGAGAATATCTTCTTCGTGAGCAACTCAGCGTAATTCAAGAGGAGCTTGGGGAAGATGATAATCCAATGTCTGAGGCTGAACAGTACATTGAGAAAATTCAGAAACTCAATTTATCAAAAGAAGTTTCTGAACCTTTGCTAAAGGAATGTTCACGACTTAAAAAGATGTCGTCAGGCAGTCAAGAAGCTAATGTTGTAAGAAATTATCTTGATGTTGTACTTGAATTACCTTGGAATGTTTACACTAAAGAAAATATCAATATTAAAAAGGCAAGAGCTACCCTTGACAGCAACCATTATGGAATGGATAAGGTCAAAGACAGAATTATTGAACAACTTGCTGTACGAAAGTTAAATCCTGAGGGTAATGCCAACATTATTTGTCTGGTTGGCCCTCCCGGTGTGGGTAAAACTTCAATAGCTCAGTCTGTTGCCAAAGCGATTAACCGTAAATGCTCACGAATAGCCCTTGGCGGCGTCAGGGACGAGGCTGAAATCCGTGGTCACAGAAAGACCTATATAGGCTCAATGCCCGGCCGAATTATCAATTCAATTAAAAGTGCAGGTAGTTGTAACCCCCTAATTATTCTTGACGAAGTAGATAAGCTGGGTAACGACTACAAGGGCGACCCAACATCAGCACTTCTTGAAGTGCTTGACAGCGAGCAAAACAGCAAATTTGTTGACCACTACATCGAAATACCATTTGATTTATCAAAGGTAATGTTCATAACAACAGCCAATGATTTATCCCAAATTTCGGAACCACTAAGGGACAGAATGGATGTTATAGAACTTCCTTCTTATACAAGGGAAGAGAAGTTTAATATCGCAAAGAAACATCTTGTTAAAAAACAGCTTGAAGCAAACGGACTTACAAGGGATAACTTTAAGATTTCTAACAAGGGTATTTATGCTATCATTGATTCATACACAAGAGAAGCAGGAGTTCGTAATCTGGAAAGAACTATTGCAACCCTTATGCGTAAGTCGGCAGTAAAAATCCTTGAGGATAAAGAACTGGTTATAAAGATTACCGACAAAAACATTGGTGAGTATCTAGGTGCTGTTCGTTACAGTGATGACTTCAAGAGCAGAACTGACGAAGTTGGTGTGGTAAACGGTCTTGCATGGACTTCAGTTGGAGGAACACTTCTTCCTATTGAGGTGGCTGTAATGAAAGGTAAGGGAAATTTACTCCTTACAGGTTCACTTGGGG
>JAXESA010000120.1:0-4643 GCA_034116205.1 Ruminococcus sp.
TTTTATCTTTTCTATTATTTTTTCAACAACATTTTCAATTCTGCCACGCTGTTTTACGGTGACTGTGATGTCTGCGTATTCTCTGTACTTCGGCATTCGCTTATCGTACAAGGTGTCAAGGGTTTCCCCCTTTTCCATAGCAATTCCCCTTGTATCAATGTTCCTGACTCTTCGCTTGATTTCAGGCAGAGGAACATCAATAAACACGCAAAGGCTGTCCCTCTTAAGGTTTTCCATTGCTTTAGGAGAAAACACCATTGAACCGCCTGTGGCTATTACTGTCTTTTTTGTTTTCAGCTCCTCGCCCACAATGCCCTCAATCTTTAAAAGCTGTGGTACTCCCTGTGTGTTGATGATGTTTTGCAGGGTTGTATTTTCCCTTTCGCAAATCAAAATATCCGTATCTACAAATTTGTATCCCAGCTCCTTTGCAAGGATAACCCCGACGGTGCTTTTGCCACTGCCGGGCATTCCGATTAAAACAATGTTATTCATAGTTAAATATCCCTGATGTTTAGTGTGTCTGTTCCTGCTCTGTTAAGTGTTCTTGATGATGTGAGGACGATTACTGTGTCGCCCTTTTTAACAAGTCCTGTTTCAAGGGCTTTTTTGCGACTTTGCTTTGTGATTTCCTCAATGGTTTTCTTCTCCTCGCACAAAACAGGAAAAATACCCCAGTAAAGGCACAGCTTTTTGCAAACCTCTTCATCTGTTACAACTGCAATGATAGGACATTTTGGTCTGAAATGAGCCATAATTCTTGGCACATGACCTGTTGCTGACTCAATAACAATCGCCTTTGCACCGATATTTTCCGCAATGGTCTTTGCACTTGCACAAAGGTTTTGTCTTAGGCTTGAGCCAACCTCGTAGGTCTGAATAAGGGATTCAAGGTTGGAAAATTCTCTGTGAGCCTCTGCCTCCTCACAAATTGAGGAAAGGGCCTGAACACTCTCCACAGGATACATACCGGCGGCAGATTCTCCGCTGAGCATAACCGCTGATGTGCCGTCATAAACGGCGTTGGCAACATCGGAGATTTCTGCTCTTGTAGGTCTCGGACAGGTTGTCATACTCTCCAGCATTTGAGTTGCCGTGATGACAAATTTACCCCTTAAAACTGTTTTAAAGATAAGTGCCTTTTGGATTTCGGGTATCTCCATAAATGGAATTTCCACACCCATATCACCTCTGGCAACCATAATGCCGTCTGACTCGTCAAGAATTTCGTCAATATCGTCAACACCTGACTGGCACTCGATTTTTGAGATAATTCCGATATGCTCACCACCTATGGACTCAACATAGTCCTTTAGTGTACGGACATCGTCAGCATCCCTTACAAATGAGGCGGCAATCACATTTACGCCCATCTTCAGACCAAAAGCAATATCCTCTCTGTCCTTGGCGCTTACATAAGGCATATCAATGTTGTAGTCAGGCATATTTATGCTCTTGCGACTTCCCAAAACTCCGCCAACAAGAACCTTGCAGACAATTCTGTCGTTCTGCACATCAGTAATCTCCATGGTGATTTTGCCGTCGTCCAAAAGAAGTTTTAGTCCATCTTTGATATTATCCTTTTGTAGTTTTTTAATTAACTTTGGATAGCTGATTGAAACACCCTTGTTGTCGCCGATAATTTCATCTCTGTAAAGGGTAAATTCCTGACCCTCTACAACCTCGGTACTTCCTCCGTCGATATTGCCTATTCTCACCTCAGGACCCTTCGTGTCAAGGAGAAGTGCAACATTTTTTCCGCTTTCACGGATTGCCTCCTTAACAACTCCAAAGGTTTTTTCCAGCTCGTCATAGTCACCGTGTGACATATTAAATCGGGCAACATTCATACCTGCGTCAATCATCTTAAGGATAGTTTCCTTTTTGTTGCAGGCAGGACCGATAGTACAAATAATTTTGGTTTGTCTCATAATGCTTTCTCCTATTTATGGTTACGGCTAAAATTTTTAGTTTTTCACAAGCACCCTCACATTGCAGTCCACCGTTAAATCAAGGCGGTTAAGGGTGTAAAGCCGATTTTTGCTTTCTTCCTTTATTCTGTTTATATGTGGGGTCATCGTCAGCAGATTTTTCAAATCCTCACCTTGTAGGGAAAGAGGAAATTCAATCTTCCCCTGATACAGAGTTGTGAAAAATTCACTTACATCCCCCTGCTTTTTATTCTGCTCAAAAACACTTTCATATATTTCCTTTTTAAGCTCAATAAGATGATTGTTTCCGGCGGTTACTTCTACGATTATTCCGCCCTTTTTCAGCTTTTTGTAATATTCACCGGCAACCACCAAAGAGAAAATTGCGGTGATTACATCAATGCTGTTGTCCTTTAAAGGCAGATGTGATGCTGTCGCCACAACCCAGTCTATGTCCTTTGTCCTGCTACAACACATTTTAACAGCGTCTTTGGCAATATCTGTTCCAACCGCTGATTTAAAGGGGATTTTTTCACAGATACCTGCTGTGTAGTAACCCTCGCCACAACCGATGTCAAGGTAGCTTTGTGGGTTTTTACTGTACTTTTCTATTAGGACAGCAACAGTATCAAGTATTTCTGAATAAAATCCCTTTGACAAAAAATTCCGCCTTGCATGGAGCATTTCCCTGCTGTCGCCGGGGTGCAGACTTTTCTTTTGCTGAACAGGTAAAAGGTTGATGTAACCCTGCTTTGCATAGTCAAAGCAATGGTTATTTATACAAAGGAGTGAATTTTTATGCTGTGTAAGCACTTCACCGCAAATCGGACAAGTAAGCACAGTATCCCCCCTCATTACGCTATAATTGTATCACGCAAATGGCTATTCTTCAAGTTAAAATCGGGTTAAGTGCGCAAAAAAGGCTATCCAAAATAGGATAACCTTTTATTGAGAAAAATTTTTGTATATATTTTATAAAATTATTTCATAAGTGAAAGCACAAGCTGGCTGTACTTTGCTGTGTTGTCAATATCAAGACCTGCCATAAGCTGTGCCTGACAAAGAAGTAGCTGGCAGTAAGACTTTGCCTTTTCCATATCGGTGTCAATGTAGCTCATCATAGCCTTGATTGTTTCGTGGTTAGGGTTGATTTCAAGAACTCTTTGAGCCTTTACACCGCCCTCGGGGTTAACCTGTGCAAAGTATTTTTCCATCTCAAAGCTAACTCCGCCCTTTGCGGTGAGGACAACAGGGTAGCTTTTCAGCTTTTTGCTCACAACAACATCAGAAACCTGCTCACCCAGTGTTTCCTTGATAAAGTTCACAATGCCCTCGCTCTGTGACTTTTCTTCCTCTGTTTCCTCTTTGTTTTCCTCCGGAAGTCCCAGGTCATCGTTGAGAACAGAACGCAGTTCCTTTTCGTTGTAAGCCATAAGTGACTGCATACAGAACTCGTCAACCTCGTCAGTGAGGTAAAGGATGTCAAAATCGTTGTCCTTTAGCAGTTCAAGAACAGGAAGTCTGTCGATAGATTCAACGCTGTCACCTGTTGCAAAGTAGATGTACTTCTGATTTTCCTTCATATTGTCAACATACTCTTTGAGGGTGATGTTCTTCTTCTCCTTGCCTGAGTAGAACATAAGCAAATCCTGAAGCTCGCCCTTGTTCATACCGTAGTCGGCAACACAGCCATACTTTAGCTGAATACCAAATGCAGAGTAGAACTTCTCGTAGCTTTCTCTATCCTTTTTCAGCATTGAAGAAAGCTCGTTCTTAATCTTCTTTTCAAGGGTTTTTGCCATCTGCTTAACAACTCTGTCCTGCTGGAGCATTTCTCTTGAAATGTTAAGGCTTACATCAGGGGAGTCAACAACGCCCTTTACAAAGCGGAAATGCTCGGGCAAAAGCTCCTCGCAGTTGTCCATAATGAGAACCCCTGATGAATAGAGTTGCAGACCCTTTTTGTATTCCTTTGTAAAGTAGTTGTATGGAGTTTTTGACGGAATGAACAGCAGAGCCTTGTAAGTTACAACGCCCTCAACAGAGGTGGAAATAACCTTTAATGGCTCGTTGTAGTCCATAAATTTTTCCATATAGAACTGGTTGTATTCCTCGTCAGTTACATCCTTTTTAGGCTTTTGCCACAGAGGAACCATTGAGTTAAGTGTTTCCTTTTCAAAATAATCCTCATATTCAGGCTTGTCGCTGTCCTTAGTTTCTTCCTTTACACGGGACTTCTTCATTTCCATTTCAATAGGATAACGGATGTAGTCGCTGTACTTTTTGATTAAAGCGGAAAGCTTGTACTGCTCAAGGTACTGGTCATAGCTTTCTTCCTCTGTGTTGTCCTTGAGAATCATAATGATGTCAGTACCCACAGCGTCCTTGTCGCACTCTGTTATTGTGTAGCCGTCAGCACCTGTGGAATGCCACTTGTAAGCCTGTTCACTGCCGTACTTTTTGGTGATAACGGTGATGTCCTTTGCAACCATAAATGCGGAGTAGAAGCCAACGCCGAACTGACCGATAATGTCGATGTCCTCTTTGTCCTTTTCGCCCATTTCCTGCTTGAATTTATATGAACCGGATGATGCAATAACACCCAGATTGTTGTCCAAATCCTCTTTGTCCATACCGATACCGTTGTCACTAACAGTTAATATCCTTGTGTCCTTGTTTGCAGAAACCTCGATTTTGAAGTCACTTCTGTCA
>JAXESA010000121.1:0-12048 GCA_034116205.1 Ruminococcus sp.
CTGACGGGAAATACACCAGTCACGGATATTCTCCATCCAATGGTAGTAAATTTTATCGAAACGCTCGGGAACGAACTTTGTTTTACCGCTTTTTACACATTCAATGGCAGGGCCGGCAAGCTCGCTCATTTTAACAAACCACTGCATAGAAACCCTTGGTTCAACTGTGCTGTGGCATCTGTAACAGGTGCCAACATTGTGGTCGTGCTTTTCAACTTTTACAAGGTAACCGCCCTCGTCCAAATCCTTAACGATGGCCTCTCTTGCCTCGTATCTGTCCATACCAGCATATTTTGGGTAATCCTCAACGATTTTTGCGTCATCTGTCATAACATTGATAACAGGCAGATTGTGTCTTAAACCAACCTGGAAGTCGTTAGGGTCGTGGGCAGGAGTAATTTTAACAACACCTGTACCAAATTCAATATCAACATAGCTGTCGGCAACAATAGGAATTTCTCTTCCAACAAGTGGAAGTGTGAGGGTTTTGCCAACAAGGTGCTTGTATCTGTCGTCGTCAGGGTTAACAGCAACTGCTGTATCGCCCAAAAGTGTTTCAGGTCTTGTTGTGGCAAGCTCAAGGTAACCGCTGCCGTCTGTGAGAGGGTAGCGAAGATGCCAGAAGTGACCTGCCTGTTCCTCAAACTCAACCTCTGCATCAGAGATAGAAGTACAACAGTGTGGACACCAGTTGATGATTCTTTCCCCACGGTAGATTAATCCTTTTTCATAAAGTCGAACGAAAACCTCTTTGACAGCCTCTGAGCAACCCTCGTCCATTGTAAAGCGTTCTCTGTCCCAGTCGCAGGAGGAGCCCATCTTCTTAAGCTGACTTACAATTCTTCCGCCATATTCCTTTTTCCAGTCCCATGCTCTCTCAAGGAATTTTTCTCTGCCGATATCCTCTTTTGAGAGTCCCTCTTTTCGCATAGCCTCAACAATTTTTGCCTCGGTTGCAATGCTGGCATGGTCTGTTCCCGGGAGCCAAAGAGCAGAGTAACCCTGCATTCTTCTCCAGCGGATAAGAATATCCTGTAATGTGTTGTCAAGAGCATGTCCCATATGGAGCTGACCTGTGATGTTTGGTGGTGGCATTACAATAGTGTAAGGCTTTTTATCCTTATCAATTTCTGCATGGAAGTAGTCACCCTCCATCCAGAAATCATATATTTTGTCTTCAACCTCTTTTGGGTTGTAGGCTTTAGCCATTTCTTTTGCCATAGCATATTCTCCTTCATAGCAAACTTAAACTTATTTAATAAGACATTAGTATTACATTTTATTATCTCATTAATAAAAGAAATTGTCAATTAAAATGGAACAAAAACAAACAGAAAAGTGATAGTTTAGGAGGGTAAAGAAACTTGATAATAACTAATTTTGTGAAAAAATTATTTAGCAGAACAAAAACAATCAATAAAATGTATAATTTTAAAGTAAAAACCGACACCGTAAAAGATGTCGGTAAATTATTAGAAATTAAAGTAAATAAATGGATTGTATGCACCCTTTACAATGTAGCTGACGGAAACCACAAGGAGAACAAAAAGTCCAACGGTGGATACAGCAACAACCACAGGATTGTTTCCGTTTATCTTAGCAGAAATATTTTTGAAAATCGGTGTGCTGACAAGGATTGCAATTACAAAATATACAATATAGTTTAGTGCGTAGTAAATTGTGGCGTCGTCAATTAAGTTTCCTCCGCCGAACATTGTTGCAAAGTATGCTCCGGCGTCACCTATGCTGTCTGCTCTGAACAGTACCCAGCCCATTACAACAAAGAACAGGGTGTAAATCCTGCGTAAAATCTTCATTTTGTAGGGGTATTTCTTTTCCCAGCCTATAAGCTTTTCAATAGTCAGCAGAACAAAGTACATCAGTCCCCAGCAGAGGAAGGTCCAGTTTGCACCGTGCCAAATGCCTGTAAGTGACCACACAACAAAAAGGTTAAAAACAAGACGAGCTTTGCTCTTTACCCTTGAACCGCCCAAAGGAAAATATACATAATCCCTGAACCATGTGCCAAGGGACATATGCCATCTTCTCCAAAATTCTGAAACGGAAAGGCTGATGTATGGGTAGTTGAAGTTTTCCAAAAACTCAAAACCAAACATCTTGCCCAGTCCGATTGCCATATCGCTGTATCCGCCAAAGTCAAAGAAAATCTGGAATGTGTAGGCAATAGCACCAACCCAAGCCATTACAACTGTAAGTTCGCTGTTGGGCATATCAAAGGCGTAGTCTGCAACAACAGCCATTGTGTTGGCAAGGAGAACCTTTTTTGCAAGGCCTATGATAAATCTGCAAACACCCTCGGAAAATTTTTCAAAGCTTTCTTCCCTGTGCTTAATTTGGTAGGCAACAGTTTCGTACCTTACAATAGGTCCTGCAATCAGCTGTGGGAAAAAGCTGATGTAAAGTCCAACATTTAGTGGGTTTTTCTGAGCCTCACCCTTTTCTCTGTAAACATCAATCACATAGCTCATTGCCTGGAATGTGAAAAAGCTGATGCCTATTGGCAAAACTATGTTTGGCACAGACAGGTGAAGTCCTGTTATTGAATTTATGTTTTCAATGGTGAACATAAGGTATTTGAAAATGTAAAGCACCCCAAGGTTAAACACAACCGTAAGTGCTATGACAAGCCTTGACTTAGTTTTGCTGGCTCTGAACTTGTCCACCAAAAGACCAAAGAGGTAGTTCACAATGATTGAAAGAATCATAATCAGAACATACTTTGGCTCACCCCAAGCGTAGAACAAAAGGCTTGCCACAAGAAGTAAAATATTTTGTGCAGTTCTAAACTTTTTCAGTACAACATAGTACAGCAAAAGAACTGTCGGTAAAAACGCAAAAATAAAAACCGTACTTGCAAATAACATAAATCACTCTCTAATGTATTTTTTTTGTCCTTCATCGTAGGCATTGTTGCCAAGAGAATCAATTGCTACAATGCAGGGGAAGTCCTCTACTGTGTATCGTCTTATAGCCTCTGTGCCTAGATCCTCATAGCAGAGAACTTCTTCTTTTTTTATGGATTTGGCAATGAGTGCAGCAGCACCCCCAACACAGGCAAAGTAAATACATTTGTTTTTAACAATAGAGTCCACAACCTCTTTGTTCCTTGCACCCTTGCCTATCATTCCCTTTAAACCAAGGTCAAGTAATGTTGGTGCGTACTTATCCATACGATAGCTGGAAGTAGGCCCGGCAGGTCCTACAGCAAAGCCCGGCTTTGCCGGCGCAGGACCAACATAGTATATTAACTCACCCTTAAGGTCAACAGGCAATTCCTCGCCCTTCTCCACAAGCCCATATAATCTTTTGTGGGCGGCATCTCTGCCTGTGAGGATTGTACCGGAGAGAAGCACAGTTTCACCGGCCTTAAGGTTCTTTATATCCTCGTCAGTTATTGGTAGATTAATTCTTTTCATCGTTTCCAACACCGTTAATCATATTTGTTATGTTCTGCTGAGAAACAGCTGTTTTTCCGCAGATATAATATTCTCCGTCTGCAAAGTGCTGTTTTTCTTTATAGTAGCAGTATGTATCGTCACCTAGAAAGTAAAGATAATAAATATTGCTCTTTTTTGGAGTTCCGTCATCCTCATAGTTCAAAAGCTCAAAATAGTATATCTTTTTAGCTTTTGAAACATCTTCTTTTTTCTTAAGACTTTCACTCTTTGTTTCGGCGTACATCTGCATAATGTCGCTCATTGCCTGCTTTTCCTCACCCTTAAGTGTAACAAGTAACTCTCCCTGTTTTTCCCCGGTACCGTCATATATTTTAATTCGGTCAAGGGCATTTGTGTTAAGAGAAGGTGTGTTGCTTTTGGTGCTGATTTCATCTGATTTTGAGCATCCGCATCCGGCAGATACAACTGCAACAACAGCTAAAATTGCAACCATTAGAATACAAGATAATTTTTTCATAGTCTTACTCCTTGTTTTCAATCATATATACAAAAGAGAGATTTCTCGTTTCCTCTCCGATTTCTACAGTAAAATCAAGGGACTTAAATTTGTCATCGTTGATTAAACTTTTTCGGTTTTCATAAACAATATCCCAGTAATAGACATCGCTGTTAATCACCGTTTTGTTTTTGTCAAAGCACATATAGTCAGAGCCGTACTTAAACTTAATTTTCTCGCCAAAGTAGCAGTATTTTCCGTCTTTCTTTATCATTTCGCATACGCTGATGGTTTGACCGTTAAAATAAAGATACAGACAGGTGTCATCGGTTTCTGCCATACCTATTGGTTGCTCCAACTTAATTTCGTCATAATATTTCCTAAGGCTCTCTTCAGGAGAGTTCTGATAAGTGTTTGAGTAAACATTGGTGCCGATTTTTAGTGTGCCTGGGGTGACAAACATCATCACCACTCCCACAGCAATGATTAGCACAGTGATAATGATAATTCTCAAAGTTCTCTTCATAGTTTAACCTACTTTTTATATTATTGCCTTTGCGTGTCTTGCTGCGTGACAGCAAATATTTACAGCAACAGGCATTCCTGCAATATGGGTTGGATAAGTTTCTATGTTGACGCCAATGGCAGTAGTTGTTCCCCCAAGACCGGCAGGGCCAAAGCCCATTTTGTTAATCTCCGCAAGCAGTTCGTCCTCAAGGGAGGCGTATCGGCTATCGGGGTTATGAGTGTCAATACTGCGGAAGGTTGCCTTTTTTGCAAGGGTTGCCGCCTTTTCAAAGGTTCCCCCAATTCCAACTCCCACTACCATTGGAGGGCAGGGGTTAGGGCCTGCTTCCCTCACGGTGTCAAGAATAAATTTCTTAACACCATCAATACCTTTGCTTGGGGTGAGCATTGCAATTT
Organism: Ruminococcus sp.; assembly: GCA_034116205.1. GTDB lineage: Bacteria > Bacillota > Clostridia > Oscillospirales > Acutalibacteraceae > Ruminococcoides. Next base: position 4,840 of record JAXESA010000121.1, read on the forward strand.
TTGACATATTTTCACTGCCAAAGCCTTTGCCACCGGCTAAAATTTCAATTTTGTCCCCAGGGACAATTTCGGTATGTATTATACAAGGGGTGTTATCCTTTGTGTTAATTCGGTCGAAAACAGGGTCATCTACAACGCTTTTGCGAAGATAACCATCCCTGTATGCCTTTCTTACACCTTCGGTAACAGCCTCGTTAAAGGAACCATCCTCAACAACAACCTTGTCGCCATATTTTACAAACAGTATAGCCATTCCTGTGTCCTGACACAGAGGAATTCTCTCTTTTGCAGCTATATCGTCATTTTCAATTATTTGTGAAAGAATATTTTTTCCTGTTTCGCTTTCCTCTGTTTCCTTTGCCCTTTGCAAAGCACAGTAAATATCCTTACCTATATAGTAGTTGCAGTCCATAAAAAGACGGCAAACTGTTTCTGTAATTTCACTTGCTTTAATTTTTCTAATTTCCATAAAATCACCCACACCCCCTATTATAGCTTTATTTATCAAACATTTCAATATTTCCTTTAAAAGGATTTAATTTTATGATAAAATATTTTTATAATATAGATTATATGTTTGAAAACATTAAGTTTTTCAACATATAATTGTCACATTGTGAATTTATTATTACCTTGGAGGGGATAACTATGAGTAAAATTTTAGTTGTTGATGACGAATTCAGAATAAGAGAAATTATAAAAAAATATGCAGTTTTTGAGGGCCATGAGGTAAGTGAGGCTGTGGACGGAATGTCTGCAATTGAAATATGCAACAGAGAAAGCTTTGATATAATCATTATGGATGTTATGATGCCGGAGCTTGACGGATTTTCCGCTTGCCGAGAAATCCGCAAAACTTGCAATACACCAATTATTATGCTTTCTGCCCGAGGTGAAGAATACGATAAAATCCACGGTTTTGAGCTGGGAATTGACGACTATGTTGTAAAGCCCTTTTCACCAAAGGAGCTTATGATGAGGATTAGCGCTGTGTTAAAGCGAAGTAAAAACATCAGTGTTGAAAACAAGGATATTTTTAAGTTTAAAGACCTTGTTGTAGATTTTACAGCACGAATTGTTACCGTTAACGGAGAAAGAGTTGAAATGACTCCAAAGGAGTATGACCTTTTCTTCTATATGGTAAGGAACAAGGGTATTGCCCTTACAAGAGAAAAGCTAATAAGCGAGGTATGGGGTTACGACTTCTTTGGAGATGACAGAACCCTTGATACCCACATTAAACTGTTGAGGAAAAGTCTCGGAGAATACAGCAGATGTATTGTTACACTAAGGGGGGTTGGCTACCGTTTTGAAACACTTGAGAGCTAAGATGAAGTTTTTGCCTCTGCACTACAAACTACTTATGTGGTTTGTGTTTTTCTCTCTAATAATGATGGTGTTTCTGTGGGTTTTTCAGACGGTGTTTTTCAGAACCTTTTACAAAGAGGTCAGAGTAAATCAAGTCCAGGAGTGTTCATCTTCAATAGAGGATAATATTACATCAGAAAATGTTACAACTCTTGTGGAAAATCTGGCGGAGCAAAATGATGTTGTTATTTATGTTTATGAAACAGGCTCTTCTTTAATAAAACCTCTTTACTCCACAGACAAAAGCTATATGAGGGTTTTGTTTACCCAGAAAGAAGATAGTTCCACTTCAAACAACCGGAGTGATGCTTCGGAGAAAAGTAGTAATTCCCAAAGCAACAATCAGGAGAAAAACTCAACGGAAGAGGACAATAATAATATTATTATATTCAACAGTAACAAGCTGATAAAAGGCAACAGTCCTTATACTTACTATGAGAAAGCAAAAAAGGACGGTGGCAGTTACTTGATGTTTACAGAGGAAGGTCAGGACCGTGAAAAACAGTCGCTGATAAAGTCTTTCCGTGGTGACACACCACCAATGGATAAGCTTAATACAGAGGGAATGATTTATACCAAGCTTATGGAGGATAGTGACAACAACCAGTATATGGTTATTATAACTTCCCAGATAAGTCCTGTTAACAGTATTGTAAGCACCCTCAGGTACCAGCTTGTCACAATTACATTTGTTCTTATTGCCCTTGGGATTTGCATTGCAATTTTTGCTTCTCACAAAATAAGCAAGCCTATAACAGATACCACAAAGTCAGCAAAAAGACTTGCAAACAAGGACTATGATGTTGAGTTTAACTCAACAGGATACATGGAGGTTAATGAGCTTAACAATACACTAAATTATGCCGCCAAGGAGCTTAAGAAGGTCGAGGCTCTCCAGCACGAGCTGATTGCCAACATCAGCCATGACCTGAGAACTCCACTTACAATGATAACAGGCTATGGCGAAGTTATGAGGGATTTGCCCGGAGAAAATACTCCGGAAAATATTCAGATAATCATTGACGAGGCAAACCGTCTTAATATGCTTGTTACCGACCTTTTGGACATATCAAAAATTCAGTCGGGCAGTACCGAACTGAATTGCGAGGGTTTCTCAATAACAATGCTTATTAAGGATATGTTCCTGCGTTACAACAAGTTAAAGGAGCAGGATGGTTACTCCCTTACCTTTGAATATGATGAAGAAATCTTTGTAAATGCAGACCAAAGCAAAATCAGTCAGGTGATTTATAATTTGGTTAACAACGCAATAAATTACTCCCGAGAGGATAAAAGGATTGTTGTCCGACAGCTAAGAAAAGGGGATAAGGTTGTAATCGAGGTTCAAGACCACGGAGAGGGAATCGACCAGGAGCATCTTGAAAATATCTGGGACAGGTATTACAAGGTAGATAAGGAACACAAAAGCTCTATTATCGGAACAGGACTGGGACTTTCCATTGTTAAGAATATCCTTGATTTGCACAATGCCACCTATGGTGTAAAGAGTGTTGTAGGCGAGGGCAGTATTTTCTGGTTTGAGCTGAAAATTTCAGAGGATTAATTTGTTGACAATATCATATTACGGTGCTATAATTTTCTTATAAAAGTAAAGAGGGGAGCTACAAAAGTGGCTGAGAAAAAGGTGTGTGCCTTTGACCCATAACCTGATTTGGATAATGCCAACGTAGGGATGCCGAGTATAAATGTATTTTAACCGGGAGTTACCAAACAGGTAGCTCCCTTTATTTTTTAAGGAGGTAAAATAATGGTTACAATCAACGGTGAAAGTGTTGATGTTGCAGGTAAAACAATAGGGGAATACCTGGACACAACTAATTACGATAAAAGAAGAATTGCTGTGGAAAAAAACGGCGATATTGTGCCAAAAGCTTTGTATGACGAAGCCTTGATAAATGACGGCGACAGTATTGAGGTTGTCAGCTTTGTAGGAGGGGGTTAATGTGATTCCGTCAAAGGAAGAAATGATAAATGCCCTGAAAATCCGTCAGGGTGAAGAGCTACAGGAAAAGCTAATGTCAAGTGTAGTTGCTGTGTGCGGACTTGGAGGACTTGGCTCAAACATTTCAATTTCTTTGGCTCGTGCCGGTATCGGCAAACTTATCCTCATTGATTTTGACAGGGTTGACATAACAAACCTACACCGTCAGCAGTACAAAGCCTTTCAGGTGGGAAGATACAAGACAGAGGCATTACTTGAAAACCTAAAGGAAATTGCACCCTATACAGAATTTGAAACCCACACAGTTAAAATTGACGAATGCAATGCAGTAGATCTTTTGAAAGATGCCGACATAATTTGCGAGGCTTTTGACAATGCACAGTGTAAGGCGATGCTGACAAATATTGTTTTAGAACAAATGCCCCAAAAATACCTTGTTGCCGGTTCGGGAATGGCCGGACTTGGAAGTCCCAACACCATAAAAACTCGAAAAATCACAGATAAATTCTACCTTTGCGGTGACGGTGTGAGTGATGTTAACGATGGTATAGGTCTTGTGTCCTCTCGTGTTATGATTTGTGCATCCCACCAAGCTCACACAGTAATCCGGATTTTGAATAATCAGTTTGAGGTATAAATTAGATAAATGAAAGAAGGAAATCATAATGAATGATGACAAATTAATCATAGGCGGTCACCAGTTTAACTCCCGCTTTATTCTTGGATCAGGAAAATACTCCCTAAAATTAATTGAGTCTGCTGTAAAAGATGCCGGTGCCGAAATTATCACCCTTGCAGTTCGCAGAGCTAATACAAAAGAACAGGAAAATATTTTGGACTTTATCCCAAAGGGAGTTACACTTCTGCCAAATACAAGCGGTGCAAGAAATGCCGAAGAGGCTGTCCGTATTGCAAGACTTGCAAGGGAGCTTGGTTGCGGTGACTTTGTAAAGATTGAAATTATGCGTGACTCAAAGTATCTTCTCCCCGACAACGAGGAAACAATCAAGGCAACGGAAATCCTTGCAAAAGAGGGCTTTGTGGTTATGCCCTATATGTATCCCGATTTGAATGTGGCAAGGGATCTTGTAAATGCCGGTGCATCTGCCGTTATGCCACTTGCTTCACCAATCGGCTCAAACAAAGGACTTGCAACCAAGGAATTTATCCAAATTCTAATTGACGAAATAGATTTGCCAATCATTGTTGATGCAGGCATCGGCAGGCCATCCCAAGCCTGTGAAGCTATGGAAATGGGAGCGTCGGCAATTATGGCTAACACAGCACTTGCAACAGCAGGCAATCTGCCTATTATGGCACAGGCTTTCCGCAAGGCTATAGATGCCGGAAGAAATGCATACCTTTCAGGACTTGGCAGAGTTTTGACAAGAGGTGCGTCAGCCTCCGACCCACTTACAGGCTTTCTTCGTGATTAAGGGGTGAGGGTATGGAAAATCAATTTTTTGTTGATTCAGAGTTTTTGTCAGATCAGGCACTTGAAAAAAAGCATAGGATAGAGAGCGACCCCTCCTGTCGTACTAACCATATGGAATATATGGAGGGTATGGAGGCAATAGAGTCTGATGTTTGTAAAAATGTTATGGAGCAAATGAACTCCTACGACTACACAAAATACACAGCAAAGGATGTTCGCAAAGCCTTAGACAGCGAAACCTGTACTATTGAAGATTTCAAGGCGCTCCTTTCACCATCGGCAGAGCCTTTTTTAGAGGAAATGGCACAGAGGGCAAGGCTTGAAACAAGCAAACACTTTGGCAACACCGTATATATTTTCACACCTCTTTACATTGCAAATTACTGCGAAAACTACTGCGTTTACTGTGGTTTCAACTGCTACAACCACATCAAGCGAATGAAGCTCAGTATGGAGCAGATTGAAAAGGAAATGAAAGTTATAGCAGACAGCGGTATGGAGGAAATTTTAATTCTCACAGGTGAAAGCCGAGCACAAAGTGATGTAAAGTATATAGGCGAGGCTTGTAAAATCGCAAGAAAATATTTCCGTATGATTGGTCTTGAAATTTATCCTGTGAACACAGATGAATACCGCTACCTGCATCAGTGCGGAGCAGACTATGTAACAGTTTTTCAGGAAACATACGATACTGATAAATATGAAACTCTCCACCTTATGGGTCACAAAAGGGTGTGGCCTTACCGCTTTGACGCACAGGAAAGAGCTCTTATGGGAGGTATGAGAGGTGTGGCATTTTCCGCACTTTTAGGACTTTCCGACTTTAGAAAGGATGCCCTTGCAAGTGCCTTGCACGTTTACTATCTTCAAAGAAAGTACCCCTATGCGGAGATGTCCTTGTCCTGTCCACGACTTCGCCCAATTATAAATAACGACAAAATCAACCCCCTTGATGTTCACGAAAAACAACTTTGTCAGGTAATTTGTGCCTACCGAATTTTTCTTCCCTATGTGGGAATTACAGTTTCCTCAAGGGAAAGTGCCGAGTTCAGAAACGGAATTGTAAAAATTGCCGCCACAAAGATTTCCGCCGGAGTTTCAACAGGAATCGGCGACCACGAAAGCAAATACAGCGGAAAGGAAACACAGGATGCACAGGGCGACGAGCAGTTTGAAATTGACGACAACCGCAGTCTTGGAAAGATGTATCAGGATATTTCCGACGAGGGCTTACAGCCTGTGCTGAATGACTATCTCTATGTGTGATATTTTATGTATAACAAACCGTTCCCTTTGCAAAGAGGACTTTTTAAAGCGGATTGAAAAGATAGCCTCAGAAAATCCCAAGGGAATTGTCCTGCGTGAAAAGGATTTGACGGAGGATGAATATAGAAGCCTTGCCATTAAGGTTATAGAAATTTGCAAAAGGTACAACACACCCTGTATTCTCCACACCTTTACAAGTGTTGCCCTTGAGTTAAAGCACCCCTATATCCACTTGCCTTTGCACATTCTTGAGGATGTTACCGCAGAAGAAAAGGAAAAATTTAAGATTTTGGGTGCGTCCTGTCATTCAGCCGAGGATGCTGTAAAGGCTGAAAAACTTGGTTGCACCTACATCACAGCAGGGCATATCTTTGACACAGACTGCAAAAAAGGACTGCCCGGAAGAGGACTTGATTTTCTCAAAAATGTATGCCAAAGGGTGAAAATTCCTGTATATGCCATTGGGGGCATAAGAAGTGAAAACATTAAAGCGGTAAAAAATGCAGGTGCAAAGGGCGTTTGCGTTATGAGTGGCACTATGATGTGTGAGAATGTAAAGGAATATTTGGGGGAGTTTGGATGATTTTTAACAAGGATATGTTGCTTTTATACGCAGTAACCGACCATTCTTGGGTTGGTGAAAAAACCCTTTATCAGCAGATAGAGGATGCTCTAAAGGGCGGTGTGACAATAGTTCAGCTACGTGAAAAAAACCTTGATGACGATGCTTTTGTAAAAGAGGCGATAGAGGTAAAAAAGCTTTGCCACCGCTACAAAGTTCCCCTGATTATCAATGATAATGTGACTGTTGCACTAAAAAGCGGAGCAGACGGTGTGCACGTAGGTGTGGAGGACACACCTGTTTCGGAAATAAGAAAAATTGTTCCAAAGGATTTCATTATCGGAGCAACCTGCAAAACCGTTGAACAGGCAAAAACAGCGGAAAAATCAGGAGCAGATTATATGGGTGTGGGAGCAGTTTTTCCATCATCAACAAAGGAAAACGCATTGAGAATAACAACAGAACAGCTAAAGGAGATTTGCTCATCTGTATCAATCCCTGCAGTAGCAATAGGGGGAATAACAGCAGAAAATGTAATGGAAATAAAGGGTGGAGGAATAGCCGGTATAGCAGTAGTATCCGCAATTTTCTCCGCTCATAACATACAGAAAGCCA
>JAXESA010000122.1:0-5264 GCA_034116205.1 Ruminococcus sp.
TGGAAGTATGGTCATATTTATATTACTTCCTCCTCGCCTTTTGGGTTCACGTTTTAGGGAAATGTTTCTTCTGCGCTCCTCACTAAAAATGCTCCACCGGAGCATTTTCTTTACGTTCGGCTTCTAGTCCCTTAGCTTGCAACAAAAAATACGGACACCTAAAAGTGTCCGTATTTCTTTGGCGCGCTGGAAGGGACTCGAACCCCCGACCTTTTGGTTCGTAGCCAAACACTCTATCCAGCTGAGCTACCAGCGCATATTTGGCGGTCTTTTTTGACCGCCATAAAATAATAACACATTCTTTTTAAAAAATCAACCCTTATCCTATAAAGAAATGCAAAAAAGCTTGATAAGCCATATAAACATCCAGCTTGCTTACAATTTCAAATGGTGCGTGCATTGAAAGAACAGGTACACCAAGGTCAACTACATCAACATTCATATTGGCAACATACTTTGCAATAGTACCCCCGCCGCCAAGGTCAACTCTGCCCAACTCGCCAACCTGCCAGATAATATTGTTGCTCTCAAGCATTGTTCTGATTTCGCCCATATATTCGGCTGAGGCATCGCTTGTACCGCTTTTGCCCCTTGCGCCGGTGTATTTGGAGATTACAACTCCCTCGTTAATGTAGGAGCTGTTCTTTGGCTCGAAGCAACTCTCGTATGTTGGGTCAACTGCTGCATTAACATCAGCAGATAGACACTTACTCTTTGAAAGCACTCTGTAACCCTCTAGTCCCTCTGACTTTGCAATGTCATAAATGAAGTATCTGAGGAAATCACTTTGCATACCTGTGTTACCGTCAGAGCCTGTTTCCTCCTTGTCGGTTAGGTATGTGATACAGGTCTTTTCAGGTACTCCTGAGTCAATGATAGCCATAAGAGCAGGATAAGCACAAACTCTGTCGTCGTGACCGTATGAGCCTATCATACTTCTGTCAAAGCCAACATCCCTTGCCTTAAATGCAGGAACAAGGGTAAGCTCGGCTGACAAAAAGTCATTTTCAGTAAAGCCATATTTGTCGTAAATAAGCTTCATTGTGTTGAGCCTTACCTGTTCGCCCTCTTCATCAGAATATGGACGACTGCCGATAAGGCAATTTAAATCTTCTCCTGTAAATGCCTCTCCCAGTTTTTTCTTAGCCTGTTCCTGTCCAAGATGTGGGAGAATATCTGTAATGCAGAAGCATGGGTCGTTATCATCGTCACCAATGGCAATGTCCACATATGTTCCGTCCGTTTTACAAACCCTACCGTGGAGGGCAAGAGGAATTGTTGTCCACTGATACTTCTTTATACCACCGTAGTAGTGGGTTTTCAGCAGAGCCATACTGTTCTTTTCGTAAAGTGGATTTGGCTTTAAATCAATCCTTGGTGAGTCTATGTGGGCGATAGAAAGCATAACACCCTGACTTGCACCGAACTTGCCTATTACTGCAAGTCCCACAGCCTTTTCACGGTTTACAACGTAAACCCTGTCGCCGGGGTTGTATCTTACATCGGGGTTGTACTCAACAAAGCCGTTTTCCTTAGCCATGGCAACAGCCTCAGAAACAGCCTCTCGCTCTGTTCTTGATTTGTTAAGGAAATCCTTGTAAGGCTCACAAAATTCATCTGCTCTCTCAAGTTCTTCCTTGCTTACAAAATGAATTTTCTTCTTTGGGGACATAAGGATTTTTTCCTGAAGTTCCTTTGAATTTTCATTTGACATAATAATCCATTCCTTTCTGTTTCAACTATAAATTTATCTATATTCATCCGTATAAATCAATATAAACGTTTTTGGCGTCTGCTACCTTTTTTACATAATTTTCTGTTTCGGGATACAAAATCACATCAAGGTTTTCTCCGTCCTTACTGCAAGTGGGGTCGCTTAGCCATGTGTCCACAGTACCAAAGCCTGCGTTATATGCTGCCAAAGCAGTTTTTTCTATGTTGTCATATCTGTCAAGCAGGTAGCTTAAAAAATATGTTCCAAACTTAATGTTTACCTCCGGATCATACAGGGCAGAGTCGTCATACTCTGTGGTGTCATCGGGGATGTTGTTCTGCAAAAAATCAAAACACTCCGAGGTAATCTGCATAAGTCCCATTGCTCCTGCGCCTGACACATCATCAGGTTTAAAGTGGCTTTCTGTTCTGATTACGGCATACACCAAATTTTCATCAACACCGTAATTCTCACTGTACTTTTCCACATATTCCGAATACTTTTTGGGATACTGGATTTTCCTAATATCATCCACCTTGTCGTGGATATAGCCCTTGGAAAACAGTTGAACAACACCAAAAATCGCCCCCACAACAACAGCAATAACAAGGATAAAGGCAATCATTCTGCCTAAAGGGCTATGTTTTTTTTGCTTTCTCCGTGGAGATCTCTCATAGTGATGGGAGGTGTTTTTCTGATTTGTTGCCCTGTTATATTTTTTGATTTTGCCGGAATCAAATTTGTGTCCTCTTTTAACTGACATTACAACTCCCCATTGATTAAGGATATAGTCTTTTCTTCAAGTTCTCTTTGTCCGCTGTTGTTATGCAGGACAAAATCCGCCCTGTCAATGTAGTAGATGTCACCATGCTGTGCGTTAATCCTCATCATAGCCTCTTTTTCTGTGAGGTTATCTCTCAAAGTAATTCTCTCAATCCTTTTAGCAAGGTCTGAAATCACAGCAACTGTTTTTGTGCAGTATTTTTCGCCACCACTTTCAAACAGTACAGGTGCGTCTAATATAAATTTATCGTAACCCTTGTTTGAATATTCCTCTATTTCAAGAAGTGCCTTTTCATATATATAAGGGTGGGTGATTGAATTTAGGGTGTCGGTCTTTTCCCTTGTTGCAAAGGCTCTTTTTGCAAGGAGCTTTCTGTTAAGAGTACCGTCACTATTGATTACATCATCTCCAAAGGCATTTGCAATTCTAAGAAGTAAAGGACTGCCCTTTCCCATAGCTTTTCTTGAGATTTTGTCGGTATCAACTATGTGAAAACCCTCTTTTTCAAACACAGTTGCAACGGTGGATTTTCCTGCACCTGTTGGTCCTGTAAGCCCTACAACATAGGCATCAGCATTGATTATCCTAAAGGCCGATGCACGGATAAGCCTGTTGTAAACTGCAAGGGAAACACCCTCAACCTTTGGAAGAGGTGCAAACACCTTTTTGATGTTTTCATCCTTGTCAATCTGCCTTAGCACATCAAAAATCTTGTGTGCGTGGGATGAATAGTCATCCCTTGAGCCTATTGGATAGGTTGTGCCTTTTATGTTTGATTTATCCTCGTCAAAGCAAACAACCGCTGTTGTGCTGTCACAAACCCTGTTAACAAAACTTACAAACTCCTTACCCTGAACAAGGTAAACCTGTGCCGAGGGGGCATAGTGCTTGTACTTCATTCCCGGTGAAGAGGCAACCTCATTCTCCTTTAGCTTATCCAGCACAGCGTCGTCTATCTCAACCTTTCCCAAAACACCTTCAAGCTGTTCAACTGTCACTCCGCCGGGGCGGAGAAGTCTTGGGGGATTTGTCGCCAGGGTTACAACTGTGCTTTCCACACCTACGGAACACTCACCTCCGTCAATTATGGCGTCAGCCTTGCCCATCAGGTCATTTACGCAGTGCTGAAATTTTGTGGGACTTGGCTTGCCGGAAATATTTGCAGATGGTGCCGCAAGGGGCTTTCCCGATATTTCTATAAGCTGTTGTGCCACATTGTGGGCCGGGCACCTCACCGCAACGGTGGAAAGTCCTGCGGAAACTTCGTCGGGAATACAGTCACCCTTTGGCAGAATGATTGTAAGAGGCCCCGGCCAAAATTTTTCAGCCAAAGCCTTCGCCTGTGGTGTAAATTCCCTGTAAAGGTGTAAATCCTCTGCCATTTTTACTGAGGAAACATGGACTATAAGTGGGTTATCCATTGGCCTACCCTTAGCCTTAAAGATTTTGCTTACCGCATCACCGTCAAGGGCATTTGCCGCCAAGCCATAGACAGTTTCTGTAGGCATAGCAACAATACCGCTGTCATTGATAATCTTTGCGGCTAGGGCAATATCTTCTGTTGTATCCCTCAAGAGTTTTGTTTCCATTTACTTATTATCCATACTTTCCTTTAGTTTTTCTGCCCTGTCATATGCAATTAGGGCATCAATCACTTCATCAAGGTTTCCGTTTAAAATATCATCCAATTTATACAGTGTAAGTCCGATTCTGTGGTCGGTAACTCTGGATTGTGGGAAATTGTAGGTTCTGATTTTTTCACTTCTGTCACCTGAGCCAACCTGACTCTTTCTGTTCTCTGAAATCTCCGCATTCTGCTTGTCCTGTTCAATCTTCAGAAGTCTTGACTTCAGCACCTTCATAGCCTTGTCCTTGTTTTTGTACTGACTTCTTTCGTCCTGACACTCAACCACCATACCTGTTGGAAGGTGGGTAATTCTTATAGCGGAGGAGGTTTTGTTGATGTGCTGACCGCCGGCTCCCGATGAACGGAAGGTGTCTATCTGCAAATCGTTGGGGTTAATGTCCACCTCAACATCGTCAGCCTCGGGGAGAACAGCCACAGTTACAGCGGAGGTATGCACTCTGCCTGATGACTCAGTTTCGGGAACACGCTGGACACGGTGAGTTCCGCTTTCGTATTTCAACTTGCTGTATGCTCCGTCACCGTTGACCATAAAGGAAATTTCCTTGTAGCCACCAAGACCTGTTTCGTTTGCGGACAAAATCTCGGTTTTAAAGCCCTTTTTGTCAGCATACATAGAGTACATTCTGAACAAATCCCCTGCAAAAAGGGAGCTTTCCTCCCCGCCTGTACCGCCACGGATTTCAACAATAACATTCCTGTCGTCGTTGGGGTCCTTTGGCAAAAGGAGAATTTTCAGTTCTTCCTCAATCTTGGGCAAAATTTCCTTTGCCTCGTCCATCTCCATCTGGGCAAGCTCACGAAGCTCCTCGTCATTTTCACTTTTAAGGATTTCAAGGCTGTCCTCAACGGTCTGTTGCGCCTGCTTGTACTCACGGTACTTTAGCACAATAGCCTCAATGGACTTGATTTCCTTCATTGTTTCGTTAAATTTTGTAGCGTCGCCTGCAACAGACGGGTCGTAAAGTCTGTTGTTCAGCTCGTCGTATCTTTTGCTGAAAATTTCAATCTTATCAAACATATTATTCCCTGATTATCTTCTTAATATTTTTTTCGGCTTTACTGCGAGGAATCATTACCTCTCTGCCGCATTTGTCACACTTAATTTTAAAATCCATACC
>JAXESA010000123.1:0-2572 GCA_034116205.1 Ruminococcus sp.
AAAACAACCCCTGACCAAACAAAAAGACAGCTTTTTGCCCAGTACCCAACATCGGATATTTTGGACAGATGTGCTGTGATGATGTATTTTGACGACAAAGCAAATGAAAGAATGAACCAAATGTGGATAAACATAAGGTGCTTTAACCTTAATTCAATACCATTGTCCACATACTTATTATTCGCCGGAGCAATCCTTTTAGCTGTTCTTGCTACATTACTTGTTGTGTATAGAAGGAGAATTTTTGTAAAAAGAATCCCAAAGGGTTACAAAAAAGTCGGCTAAAACCTTGTAATAAATAAAGAAATAATATATAATAACTATCTGCAAGGCTTTTGTAAAGAATAATTATGCAAGAGCCTTGCGGTAATATGGAGATGTACCCAAGTGGCTGAAGGGTCCGCACTCGAAATGCGGTAGGTCGGGAACTCCCCGGCGCAAGAGTTCAAATCTCTTCATCTCCGCCATATCAAGTGTTCATAAGTGTTTTGCTTTATGAACACTTGATTTTTTTTCATATATGTTTGATGGATAATCAGGAGGAAATGAAATGCTGATTAAGGGTAAAATAAAAAATATAGACTATAATGAAATTGCAGACATTCTTATGCAACAAAAGTTCGCACTTTACGAAAATAAAACATTTATAATATTCCTTGACAGGTTACCTCTAAGTAAATATAATAAAGTTACTTAGAGGTAACTTTATTATATTATGAGGTGAACAAATGAAAACCACAAAAGAGCAGATACTAAATTCCGCATTGACAGTATTTTCACAGAAAGGATATGACGGGGCTTTGCTTCGTGATATTTCCTCCTCACTGGGAATTACAAAGGCAGCGCTTTACAAGCATTTTGATAGCAAGGAGTCCATTTGGAATGCTGTAATAGATTATGTGGAGTCATATTATTCCAAACATATGGAGTCAGTTTCTGACATTCCCATTCCTGAAAATTGGGATGAACTTAAGGAGCTTTCACTACGGCAGATTGACTTCACAATACACGATGATACTGTAAAGCGTGTACGAAAACTTCTTTCATTGGAGCAGTACCGTGACACACGAATATCTACCCTTGCAACAAAGTATTTCATCACAAATATGGAAGTGCGGTTCACAAAAATATTTGAAAGAATGATAGAAAAAGGTGCTTTGAAATGCGACAATCCAAAGATGCTGGCTTTTCAATACACTGCGCCCATTACGGTGCTTATTCATCATTGTGACCGTGAGCCGAAAAAAGAAGAGGAAATTATGGAGAAAATAATGGCTCATATAGAGCTATTTACACAGATGCACGGTAGATAGTAAAAGGAAAGTATGGTGAAAGATATGAAAATAGTACTTATACACGGACAAAATCACATAGGCAGTACTTGTATGATTGCACAGGAACTTGCAAATAAGGTTAAGGAAAAAACACAGGAAAGGTCAATAATCAAAGAATTTTTCCTTCCCGTCGATTTTGATGAGCCTTGCAAAGGGTGTTATACCTGCTTTACAAAGGATTTGACAAAGTGTCCTCATTACCCAAAGCTTGAGCCTTTGGAAACTGCCCTCTTAGAGGCTGATTTGATTATTTTGGAAAGCCCTGTGTATGTATACCATGCAACAGGACAGATGATGAGCTTTTTAGACCACTTTGGAACATGGTGGGTGGTACACAGACCAAGACCTGAGATGACAAAGAAACAGGCGGTTGTTATCTCCACAGCCGCAGGCGGTGGTATGAAAAGCACTGTAAAGGATATGTCTGACAGCTTGGAAATGTGGGGAATTGCCAAGGTACATAAGTATGGTGTAGGAGTACAAGCCGTAAATCCAAATGAAATCCCAGAAAGAATACTTAACAAAATACATAAAAAGACCGATAAACTATCGGAAGCAGTATGCAAAAATGCAGGCAAACAGAGAATGAACAGTCGAGGAAAAAAGTGGTTTTACCTTATGCGTTTTGCACACAAGCATTTTCCGCCTATGGAGCCGGATCATTCCTACTGGGAGAATAAGGGTTGGCACGGAAAAAATCGACCTTGGAAATGATAAGGAAATGAGATTTGTAAATTAAAATGAAAATAACGCTTGACTCGTCCCTTAGGGGAGGTTATATCATAGCCTTACAAACAAAAAAGAGGCTATGAATGAATACATGTATTGAAGTAAAAGACTTAAGGAAACACTGAATAAATCACTTCACACATCTTGTGCGCATATTTTCCGCCGGTATGCCAAAAAAATCCTCAGAGTACGGTCAGTATTCCTGCGGTTTTTTGAACATACCAGCAGAAAATCTGACTGCAGAATATTTAAAAAATTATCAGGGTATATTTGAAATTCGTTTTTGAGATTTATCAAATATGCTCTGCTTTTTTGCTTTTTTCTTTACCTCTAAATTTTTATATAATTATATAGAAATAATAAGTTTTCTGTGATATAATCAAATTATTAAAGATTAAGACAGAAATTTCAAAAAGAGGACAGAGTGTGATGAACAAGAAAAAGGTTGCGTTTGTTTGTGTTCATAATTCCTGTCGAAGTCAGATTGCAGAGGCTTTGGGTAAGCACTT
>JAXESA010000124.1:0-4418 GCA_034116205.1 Ruminococcus sp.
TTTCCCTCCTTCCACCGCAAGCGGTCCCCCTCCCTCGTCTGAGGGAGGCTATATAAATATTAAAAAAAGAGGTGCAATTATGAAAAAGGTTTTTGGGGAATTTAAAGAATTTGTTATGAGGGGCAATGTCCTTGATTTGGCTGTTGCTGTTATCATCGGCGGTGCTTTTCAAACAATAGTAAGCTCACTTTGTAATGATGTTATCACACCATTTATTCAGCTTATCATCAGCAAATGCATAGGTGTTGACTCCATTGATGAAATGACAAAAGTGCTGAATGTAGGCACTATCCAGCTGGGCAACTTCATTTCCGCCATTATTAACTTCCTGATTATGGCTGTCATTATCTTCTGCCTTGTTAAGTTTATCAACAAGGTTATGTCAATCGGCAAGAAGAAGGAAGAGGAGGAAGAGGAAGAAACAACAAAGACCTGTCCTTTCTGCAAAAGCGAAATCGACATAGAGGCTACAAGATGCCCTCACTGTACTTCAGTTCTTGAAGAAGAATAATTTGTTACATATTTTATAAATAAATCTCGCTGTATTATTAATGTTAATACAGCGATTTTTTAATCTTTGTAAACTCTTTTTACATAAGTTACAATTATTACAAAAATTATTTATGATAATGTTTATACTTATGGAAAAATATTGTGCATAGTGTATAAATATCTTAAAAAATTAAAAAAATATATCAATTCTCTTGCAAAATCTCCTGTATATTGTTATAATTTTGTTACAGAAATGTAATTCTTGTAAATTGTTTGTAACTGGCACTTGTAATAATATTAGCAGTGCCTTTTATATTGGAGGTTTTATTTTATGACAAGAATGAAGAGAATTCTGACGCTGATTATAGCTGTTGCTATTCTTTCAACAACTGCTATTATCGGTACAACAACTGCTTCGGCTTCCGGTTCGGGTGCAGGACTTGTAAACTGGGCATACAGAGCATACAATGAAAATTGGCAGTATGTCTGGGGCGGTTCTTCCGAAGGAAGTGTTGACTGTAGCGGACTTATCTATTCATATGCCGGTGGTGAGCGTGTAACAGAATCAATGCTTGCAGCTTCTCCTGAATCTGGCTCAATAGATACAATCCCTCGTGTTCATGGCCTTGGTCTTTATCAGTACGGTCATGTTGGTGTGTATGTTGGTGGCGGAATGGGCATTGATGCCCGAGACGAGGCATCTGATGTATGTCTTGAATCAATCAGCAACAAGTCTTGGACTAACTGGTTCAAGGTTTCAGGCGTAAGCTATCCAACAACAGGCTGGCAAGAGGTTGCCGGTCAGTACTATTACTACGAGGATGGTCAGTACATAGTTAGCACATCAAGAACAATCGGTGGTGTTACATACAGCTTTGGTTCAGATGGTGCTTCTGACAAGACCCCTAATGACACAGATGCAACAGCCGACAGCAGTGACAACACAACAGAAACTAAAACCGTTAAGGTTAAAAAGACTGCTTGGCAGATTGGTGACTCAGGTGCAGCTGTTACAAAACTTCAAAAAAGATTAAAAGCACTTGGTTTCTATGATGATGAAATCACAGGCTACTTTGGAGAAGTAACTGAAAAGGCATACAAAGAGTTCCAAAAGGCAGCAGGTGTAACTGTTGACGGAATATGTGGACAGTCAGACAGAGAAATCCTCTATTCTTCAGCTGCTCCTATGGCTCCGGAAGAAACAACCGAGCCGGAGAAAGAAGAAGCTGATGAGCAAGAGAATGAGCAGGAAGATAAGCAAGAGGATACACAGGAAGAAAAGCAGGAAGAAAAGAAAGAAGATATTATCGCAGTTGGCGACTACAGCGACGATGTTTTTTCCGTACAGGAAAGACTTATTGAGCTGAAGTATTTGGATGATAAGGCAACAGGATATTTCGGAGAGTTAACCGAAGCAGCCGTTAAGGATTTCCAGGACTACAATGAAATGGAATCTACAGGTGAGGTTGACCAAAAGACAGAAACAGCTTTGTTCTCTGAGGATGCGATAGAAAACCCTGAGGCAAAGGAAGAGGAAAAAACAGAGGATACCGAAGAAAAGGCAAAGTTTGAGTTTAAGGACACAGAAAATACTGAAAATGCAAGTGCCGACACAGACACAAATGTTGAGGAGGCAACAAGCACAACAGTAGTTCTTGAATCAAACGAAATGGCAAGCGAGGCTCTTGCAGGTCTTGCATCAGAGAGCGGTTTTGAATCTGTAACTCCGGAAACAGAAAGCAGTTCCAGTATTATCAAATGGCTTTTGATTGTAATTGCAGTTATGGGCGGTGTATTTGTGGTAGTTCTTATTAACGAAAAGAAGAAATCCCGCCGTCGCCGTAAACACGCAATGCAGAGAAGCAGAAGATATTGGTAAATAAACAAAGCGTAAGCCCAACAGGGTTTGCGCTTTTTTCTTATCCAATAGCTACCACTCTGTCACCTCAAGCCATACTCTGTCATGACCAGCTTTTCGAGGAATCCCCTTCCTTTACCACTTACTATGTTAGAAAAATCATACTTTACTATAACCTGATAGTGTCGGTTAATGCACTACTGCAATCCTTTCAGATTCTTCAGTCGCTATGCTCCCTCAGAATGACAAGGGAAGGGTAAGTTTTGTTCTCCCAGAATGACAGGAGAGATGTTTCACTCCCTTGGAATTGACCGAAAAATTTTCCATTTTCCATTTTTCATTTTCAATTTATAAGTATTCCTCATTACCTAAATTTCCCCTTGACTTTTATTTTTAAAGTTTTATAATAGTAGTTAGGTATAAAATAAATAAAAATTTTGGATATACGGAGGTATTTTTTATGGAAAGATTGAAGGATAAAGTTGCTATTGTAACAGGCTCAACAAGCGGTATCGGCATTGGTATTGCAAGGCTTTTCGCCGCTGAAGGCGCAAAGGTTGTAATCTGCGGTCGCCGTGAGGCTAAGGGACAGGCAGTTGTTGACAGAATAACAGCAGAGGGCGGAGAGGCTTCCTATCATTTTATGGACATCACCGACACCGACAGTATTGAGAGTTTGTTTGCAGATACAGCAGAAAAGTATGGCAAGATTGACATTTTGGTAAACAACGCCGCAAATGTAGCTCTCAAGGACGGTCGTGTGGACGAGCTTACTATTGAAATGTGGGACGGTATCTTCCAAAGCGATTTAAGAGGTACTTTCTACGCAACAAAGTGCGCTCTTCCATATCTTACTAAGAACGAAAAGGGCGGTTCTATCATCAATATCGGCTCAATGGCATCCTGCAGCGGTGACATCGGCTCAACTGCTTACGCCTGCGCAAAGGCAGGTGTTGACCTGCTGACACAGGCAACAGCGTTGCAGTACGGCAAGCAGAACATCCGTTGCAACTGCGTAAGACCGGGTCTTATCGTTACTCCTGAAAACGAGGCTCATGTGCCACAGGCAGTTAAGGACATCTTTACAAGCAACATTATGGTAAACAGATACGGTTGCCCTGAGGATATCGGTCATATGTGCGTTTACCTTGCATCTGACGAAAGCGAATATGTAACAGGTCAGATTGTAAATGTTGACGGCGGACTTAACTCCCATGTTCCAACAGTAGCACAGTTCAGAGCAATGAACTCCCGTACATGGTAATTGCTTTTTGTAAAAACTAAAAGAAAAATATAAGGTGCTGTTCTTCTGTTGGAAAAACAGCACCTTTTTTGTTGCCCTATTAAAATGTTGAATTAAAAAAAGTGGCTGAAAAAAGCACCACTAATACTGTTACCTGATAGAAAGTAGACTTATATTTGCGAGGATAATTTCCAGAGTACTGCGTTGTCGTAGTATAAATTGAGTCCTTGAAACAGCAATGTATTTTATAAATTTTGTGAAATAAATCGAAAATAGAATTTCTCAATCATAACAAAAAAACAGAAAATAACAGGCAGAGACAATTGAAAATTTTATAAAAAATAAAGCCGAAAACCATAAAAATCAAGGTTTTCGACTTTTTGTGTGCTTATGCGACGGAATAGCACAATAGTGTTTCCGGTTAATATTATCCTTTGAAATTGTATCCGCAATCGTGGCAATAATAGATTCTTTTATTACCGGAAAACCATTTTCTACTTTGCCAAACATGACCTTTTCCACTACTTTTTTTAATTATCGCCATCCACCAATCATAGAAACATAAAATCATACAGCCGATCATCCATTTAATCACAAGCCAAAAAATGAATATCCATCCTAAAAGTATTGTCCAGAAACATCCGTGCTTGCTACGTTCATTTGAAAGTTGAACATGGTTGCTACCACATTTTGGACATTTTTTGTTTACAGCCATTTTATCCCCCTTATTATTACAATAATTTCCTAATAATCTCTTTTTATCATATTTTATCCTAATTGTCAATATTTTCGACATTTTATTTTATAATATTGAAACCTTTTACT
>JAXESA010000125.1:0-9599 GCA_034116205.1 Ruminococcus sp.
GGAGATACTTTTGAAACAGTTGCAACTGTAACAAGAATTCGTGAACCGTTATACTTTATCAGCACAAAGGGTTATGTTTACGGAAAACTCCATGTTCAGGCAGAAATGTCCTTTGCTGTAAAATAATTTGTGCAGTAAAGCTTTAAACCATCCCGTTGTGTGATTGGAGATTTTTAAGATGTTTTCTAAAATTTTAATTGCTAACCGTGGCGAAATTGCGGTGAGAATAATCAGAGCCTGTAGGGAGATGGGCATAAGCACTGTTGCCATTTACAGTCAGGCTGACAAGGACGCACTTCATGTTTCCTTGGCTGACGAGGCATACTGCGTAGGTCCTGCTCAGGTTGGCGACAGCTACCTAAATATGCTGTCAATACTTACAATCGCTGTTAATTCAGGCGCTCAGGCTATCCACCCGGGTTACGGACTTTTGTCCGAAAATGCAAAGTTTGCATCTCTTTGCGAGGAGTGCAACATTGTGTTTATCGGACCGTCATCCCAGATGATTAGCGACCTTGGGGACAAGGACAAGGCTCGAAAGACAATGAAGGCGGCAGGTGTACCCGTAACTCCCGGTACAGATGTTATTGAGGATGAAAACGAGGCTATGAAAGCCGCCGGAGAAATCGGCTATCCAATACTTATCAAGGCTCGTTCAGGCGGTGGCGGACGAGGTATCCGTCTTGTTGAAAGGGAGGAGGACTTCCTCAATTCCTTTAGAAGCGCCTCCAGCGAGGCTGCAAGTGCCTTTGGCGACAGCGGATGCTACATTGAAAAGTTTTTAAAGCCTGTTAAACATATTGAAATGCAGCTTTTGTGCGACAAGCACGGAAATGTCCTCTGCCTTGGGGAGAGAGAATGTTCCGTTCAGCGTAAAAATCAAAAGCTTATTGAAGAAAGCCCAAGTCCATCCCTTACACCTGAAATTCGTAAGGAAATGATGGAGGCTGCCATAAAGGCGGCTAAGGCTGTTAGCTACAACTCCGTTGGTACAGTTGAGTTCCTCCTTGACAAGGACAAGAACTTCTACTTTATGGAGATGAATACAAGACTTCAGGTTGAGCATGGCGTTACCGAAATGGTGACAGGACTTGACCTTGTACAGTGGCAGATTCGTGTTGCCGCAGGTACAAAGCTAAACAAAACACAGGATCAGGTTTTCTTCCACGGTCACGCCATTGAGTGCCGTATCAATGCGGAAAATCCCGACAAGGATTTCCGTCCCTCCTGTGGCAAAATAACACAGCTACATGTTCCCGGCGGTTCATTTGTAAGGTTTGACACCGCTATTTATCAGGACTATACAATTCCTCCTTTCTACGATAGTATGGTTGGCAAAATCATTGTTCAAGGCAGAAGTCGTGAGCTTGCCATTAGAAAAATGAAGATGGCTCTTTCCGAGCTTTCAATCAGCGGAATTGACCACAACAGAGAACTTCAAATTGAGATTCTCTCCGACAGGGAATTTATTGACGGTAGTTATACCACTGACTTTATTGCTGATTTTGAAGAGAGAAGAAAAAAGCAAAAACAGTAACATATTACTTGTAATTTATAATTACACCGGTGAATATCATTGGTTATGGAATGAGTGATTTTTATGGATTTATTCACATTTTTAAAGCCTAAAAATGAGCTTGAGGGTTCTGAACAGGCAGATACAAACACTCCGTTTGTCCCTGATTCCCTTTGGGTAAAATGCCCCTCCTGCAATACTATGCTTTTGGCAAGTGATTTAAAGGAAAATGTTGGGGTTTGCACAAAGTGCGGACACCACTTTAGAATGACAGCCAGAGAAAGGATAGCCCTTGTTGCAGACAAAGGAACCTTTGAGGAATTTGACAAGGATTTGGAAAGCAAGAACTTCCTTAAATTCCCTAAATATGACGAAAAACTTGCCGGCGCAAAGCAAAAGAGCAAGGAAAAGGAGAGCGTTGTAACCGGCAAATGCAGTATTGGCGGAAACGATGTTGTGCTTTGCGTTATGTCCCCTGACTTTATGATGGGATCAATGGGTACTGTAACAGGTGAAAAGATTACAAGAGCATTTGAATATGCAACAGAAAACCGTCTGCCTGTTGTTGTTTTCACCGTTTCAGGGGGTGCGAGAATGCAGGAGGGCATAATGTCCCTTATGCAGATGGCAAAAACCTCCGGCGCTGTTAAAAAACACAGCGATGAGGGTCTCCTGTATATAACAGTACTTACTGACCCAACAACCGGTGGTGTTACAGCCTCCTTTGCTATGGAGGGCGATATAATACTTTCCGAGCCAAACGCACTTGTTGCATTTGCAGGACCTCGTGTTGTTGAGCAGACCACCCATACTAAATTGCCAAAGGGCTTTCAAAGGGCAGAATTTGTCCTTGACAAAGGCTTTATCGACTCTGTTGTTAACAGAAAAGATTTGAAAAAAACTTTGGCAACTCTTCTTTCAATGCACTGTGGGGAGGTTAAGGAATAATGAGCGCATACGATAAGGTTCAAGCGGCAAGGGACGCAAAGCGTCTTACCGCTGTTGACTATATTAGCAGAATGTTCGGTAGTTCATTTATTGAGCTTCACGGTGACAGAAGATTCGGGGACGACAAGGCAATTGTGGGCGGACTTGCAATGCTTTACGACCAGCCTGTTACAGTAATTGGCATAGAAAAGGGACGAACAACAAAGGAGCGTATGTCAAGGAACTTTGGTTCTGCAAATCCCGAGGGCTACCGCAAGGCTCTCCGCCTTATGAAACAGGCAGAAAAATTCCACAGACCTGTACTTTGCCTTGTTGATACCAGCGGAGCATATCCCGGTATCGGTGCAGAGGAAAGAGGTCAGGGACTTGCCATTGCAGAAAATATTATGGAAATGATGACACTTAAAACTCCAATTCTTTCTATACTTATTGGTGAGGGTGGCTCAGGCGGAGCATTGGCTCTTGCTGTTGCTGACGAGGTTTGGATGCTTGAGGACAGTATTTACTCCGTTATTTCACCTGAGGGTTGTGCTTCTATCCTTTGGAAAGACAGCACAAAAGCTCCCGAGGCATCCGAATGTCTTAAACTTACTTCCCACAATTTGTTTGACCTTGGTGTGGTGGAGAGAATTATCCGTGAGCCATCCGATATTGACGACAGAAAAATGTTTGAGGGTCTTAAGATGCTTATTTCCCGCACATTTGAGAAGAATATGAATGTGGATGTTAACACCCTTACACAGGAAAGATACGAAAGATTCCGCAAGCTGGGAAATAATGTTTAATTCTTATTAAGAACTAAAATAACATATTGAGAATTACAGGACTGTTGCAAAGTGATTTGCCACAGTCCTTTTTTATCATTATATTGGAATATCCCGAAAAACTGTGGGAAATATATTGTAATAGTAAACAAAATCTATTTGTTATATTTGTGAACATTTAACAAGAGTATAATTGCCGGCCAAATATGTTTATGCAAGCATTGACATTGAAAAATTTAAGTGTTAAGATTGATATGCTGGGGGGATTCCTGACACTTCCCTCAAGTAAAAATGTTAAATGTTAATACTGCTTTTGAAGTGATTTTTCATTCAATACGCAGGCATCAAGGCACGACGGAAGTCGTGCTTTGTTGTTTTTTAGAGGAAATTTATTCTGCTGTAAAAAGTAGAATACAACACTTGTACACCATCAGAAAATGTCCATTTTTAGGCATCTGTGTTGTGGCGTGTTGACTATTTGTTTTTTTTGTTGTATATTCAGCATAGCGATAAATCAGGAAAATTTTAAGGAGTTCTAACAGTGGAGTATAAAGAAAATAACTTTGAAGAAGAAAATTCTGTTGAAAAGGATTTTTTTGGTGACGAACCTGTTGAAAATACAGAAAAAACTACAAAGAAGAAAAAGCCTTTCTTTAAAAGAACAGGGGGAATTGTCCTCATTGTAGTTCTTGTTGTACTCATCGGTGGTGGCATATCCGCATTTGCCCTAAGGCATCAGATAATGAAGGCTGTCCTTGGACCTGTTGACTATTACCTTTTTGAAGAGGGATATAATTTGTATGAATTAAGTGGTGAAGATATAGGACTTTCCGGAGATTTTACAGTGGGTAAGGACTTTTCATCCATTGTGTCCTTTACAGGAGCAGATTCTGCAAAAATAGGTGTGGATGTTCAGTACAGTCCCTCACAGGATAAATTGAAGTCCAGCATTGACTTTTTGGGACTTTTGATGTGCGATATTCAAAAGCAGGGCGACCTTATTTCCACCTCAATAAACAATCAAGACCCTGTGGTGACGGATATGTCCGCCAAAAGCAGTAACAGCACAAAAAAATCTAAAAATACAAAGAAAAATAAAAGCAATACTACCTCTACAACAAGTACAAAAGCCTCCAACAAAAAGGAGGAGTTAGGTACTTGGGACTTGCTTACATGGGCATATACCTTTAGCAAGGATTGCCTTGCAAATCCACTTGAGGATGGCTACGTTACCGAAACTACTAAGGAATATAGGGGAGTTGAATGTGACGTAACAACCTTTAAAATAACAGGCGATGCTCTTTCCAAGGTGTATAGCAATATTGCAGACAGCCTTGAAAATGACGAGAGAACTCCAATAGTTTTTGAAAAGGTTTATTCCGGCTATATGGAGTTTTTGTGGGAAGAAGGGTTTGACACCGAAAAGACAGCTCAAGCCTTTAGGAAAATGGCAAAAAATGCAAAAGAGGACAAGTCTGAGGGTGTTAGCTATACCGTTTATTACGACGGATCATATATAATGAAAAGAGAATTTGAGGGTATGTCCTATGCAACATACAAGGAAAATGAAAAAACATATGTTGAACTTGATATTCCCAAAATTATAACAGGACTTTTTGAATACAAAGATACCGTTGATGTTTCTGATGTAAATATCCGAAAGGAAGATGTATCATTATCATCAAACAGCGAAAAAACTTTGGTGTTCACTCTGATGTCATTGCTTATTAATAATGTTACTGAGTTTCTTGGGATAAAATAAGACGGTAGGATTTTTCTTATTTTTCATTTTTTATTGGTTGATTTTTCGGTTATTTAGAGATTATTATTCTCCTGTTGAATTTTATTGCATTATGTGATATAATTATTTAATTATTTGAGGGGAATATAGAGGAAACATATGGAATTGTGGTGATTTGTATGGAAAATAATCATTACAAAATTAAATATCATGCCTTGAGCGTAGTGGGAAATACCCGTACTCACAACGAGGATAACCTGTTTTGCGACGGTAAAACCCGACCTATTGAGGACGAGGAGGCTTACTCCCAGTTTGGAGAGATACTCAACACCGATAACAAAATATTGGCTGTTTTTGACGGTATTGGCGGTGAAGAAAAGGGTGAGGTTGCCTCTTCAATTGCATCCTTTGCTACACAGTGTGCTGATTTTTCAGGTGACAATGTTGGTGAAAAAATTATAGGTTTTGCCCGTGATATCAACCGAAGGGTAAGGCAGTACGCTGTGGATAACAATATTGAAAATATGGGAACAACCTTTGCAGGAGCTGTTTTTTCAGATGTTGGAATTCACATAGGAAATGTTGGAGATTCCAAGGTTTTTAGATTACATAACGGAAAAATCCAGCAACTTTCTGTTGACCATGTTCTTCCAAAGGAGCTTGCTTTCAATAATGTTATCACCCAGTATATTGGAATGAATGAGGAAAAAACTCCCCTTGAACCTGCAATTTCTTTTCACGAATATTATCCCGGTGACCGCTACATAATCTGTTCCGACGGACTTACCGAAAAACTTAATGTTGATGAGGTAGGGGCTTTGTGCCATGTTGCAAAAACAGTGACAGACGCAACGGATATTTTGGTTTCACAGGCTCTTTGTGCAGGGGGTAACGACAATATAACTGTAATTGTATGTGAACTGGAAAATAACTAAAGTTTTTGACATAGTTACAATATGGTAATAAACATTGATGAAATATTTGTATTTTTGTATAATAAAAAGGAAACATATTTTTTAATTGTACTGTAAAGAGGTTAATTATAGATAACTATAATGATGTAAAAATAGGTATAAGAAGACTTAATCTTGCCCTTGCAATAAGTGGAAAAAACGATATAAAGGACGAGGATAGCTATAGCTATTGCTTTAACGAAACAGGTGGGTTTATCGGTGTGTTTGACGGATACGGAGAGATGGACACAACCAGTTACTCAAAGCTTGGAGGAAGAAGCGGTGGATATATTGCATCTCGTCTTGCAGCCGAAAGTACCCTTAAAATGTTCCAAAACGGTAACTTTACTTTTAGCGAGATGGACAGCATAAAGCTGGGTTCTGACCTTAAAAAATATATTGAAAAGGTAAAAAAGAATTTCACTACCGATTCCGACAGGGCCTTGCTCCCAACAACTGCAAGTATAGTAGCCTGTGATTTTTCTAAGCAGGATACCATTATGTTTGAATACCTTTGGGCAGGTAACAGCAGGGGTTATCTTCTTGATAAATCCGGTCTTTGCCAGATTACCAAGGACGACCTTGTTGAAGAGATAAACCCAATTGTTCCTGACCAAAAGCCAAGGGTAATCAATCTTATCAACGGCGAAACTGACTTTAAAATCAATATAAAATCAGTAAAGACTGAAAGACCATCTGTTGTAGTAACCGCAACAGACGGTGCATATAGCTGTTTCTCTACACCAATGGAATTTGAGTATGCACTGCTCTACACCCTCAACAGGGCAAAGAGTATTTCACAGTGGGAGCATCTCTTGAAAAGACTTATTAATGAGCTTGCCAATGATGTGTTCACTGTGATGATTGCAGGATTTGGCTTTGACGATTTTAAGGATTTGAAAAGATATTTCTTTGAGAGAACTAAGTCAATGTACAGCGAGTATGTTGACCCAATATTCAAAGCAAGAGAAAATAATTCCATTGAGGAAATTGACGAAATGTGGAATAAATATAAGAAACAGTATTACAGATAATAGAGTGAGGTGAGGAGCTGTGTGGATTTGCCCAAAATGCTCCAGAGAAAACGGTAACTCATTTAGCAGTTGCAAGGGCTGTGGTTATGTTATCTCTGAAAAAGAAAAGGCATATGCAATAGAAAACACCAAACAAAAAATTGAAAAATATAACAGCAAACATTCTTCACAAGGGACTACATACGGTCATTCCGGTTACAACGGTCCTAAAATTTCCTACGACAACGACGATGAATATCTTGAGAATTATTACAGTGATGATATGTTTGACGATGACGACTACGACAGAAAGCCTAAGCACAAGGGTTTGAGAGCTGTTGTCACGATCATTATCATTTTGGCTGTTTTGGCCGGTGGGGTGTTCTTTTTAGACTATACCGGAATAATTAATGTTTTCTCTTCTACTGACTTTAAATACACCGAGGACAGTACCGGAATAACAATAACAGGCTATACCGGCAAGGATACAACTGTTGAAGTTCCCGATGTAATCAACGGTAATATTGTTACCTCTATTGGCGATAAGGCATTTGCAGAGAGCAATATAAAGTCTATTACATTGCCAAACACTATCAAATCCATTGGAGAAAGGGCGTTCTTCAGCAGTAAGTATCTCCATGTTGTAAGTATGCAGGACGGTGTCAAAAATATTGGCTCCTATGCCTTTGCTTCCTGTGAGGGATTTTCAGATGTTTTTCTTCCGGAAAGCGTTGAAACAATAGGTGACGATATCCTTAAGGACAGCGGAACTGCCTACATTGAAGGTGTGCCCGGCTCAAATGCAATGAAGTATGCGATAGATAACGACATAAGCTTTACACCTACATCGGAAGACGCAACTCCTCTAACAGTAACGCCTGTGAGAGTTAACGACAGGCAGACCTATACAACTTCAAACGCCGGCTATGGTGCAGGTTACATCTTTAGCTTTATGCCTTACGAAGATTCTACCTACAAAATTTCTGTGGAGGCATCTATTGAGGGATACCTTGGTATCAACGATTTCGGTGTTATGGGTGATGTGAAAAGCGAAGAGGTTGAAAACAGTAAAAACCACCAGACCGTTATTGTTGTAAATCTGAAAAAGGAAAAGAAATACTATTTTGGTATTGAAAATCACGGTACAGAGGAAAATAAAAATATCGAGTTTGCTCTGGAGATTGCCCCTGTTACCGACAAGCAGACAAAGGCAGAGGACGAGGCCAAAAAGCTTGTGGGACAAAACCATAGTTTTACAGCCTATACCGATTTGTTCTATGACCAGCACAGTGCAACAGGACAAAGTCATTACCTTGAATGGAATACAAATTCACAGAAGATTGTGGACTATTATGTAGAAGATAACGGTACAATCTGGTTAGCAATAAACCCGCCGGAGGGCAGTGGGGAAACCACCTATGACGAAAATGGTAACCCAGTTGAAAGTAGCTCTATCTGGTGGCACAAGCTTGATGAATAAGGAGTAAATTATGTTTTGTAAAAAATGTGGTAAGGACATCGACATCAATAATACAGTATGCCCTTTGTGTGGAGAAGAAACAGATTTCCTAAAGGGGATTGATGGTTCAGAAGCGCCTGAGCATCTTGATGATTTTGAAAGGGAAATCAACAGTGCCTTTAACAAAAGAGTTTCTGTAAGACCAAAGGAAGAGGTTGACTATGAGGACATCTCCGCATATTCAACCACATCTGATGAGAGAGAAATCAGAAGTCAGAGTACTCGTGAGAGAACTTCCCAGCGCAGAAGTAGAAGAGATACATATTCACAGGAGGATGACGGTGACAGCAGTCGTACATGGAAGATTCTTGCCGGCGGATGTTGTGCAGTAATCATCATTTGTCTAATTATAATTATGGCTGTTTCCTGTGGTGGAAGTGAAGAGAGTGAACCTGTGGCTACTACTACTACTGTTCCTGTTACAACAACACAGGCACCAACAACAGAAACCACAACTGTTCCTACTACCGAAAAATCAGTAGATGAATATCTTGAATCAGCTGTTGTAGATGACACAACCGCTGTTGAAACAGCACAGGGGTTCTATTCCAACCTGTATTCAGCCTGTGCTCAGGGTGACTATGAAACCTTTAAGTCATATTTCTCCTCATCTTACACAGATGCTGAAATCAAGGCGATTTATGATGAAAATCAGGCAACCTGTTCAACATATACAGAGTTTATCCCGGGATACACCCAGACAGTCTCCTGCGAAAAATATATCTATGTATATATTGCCGCCACAACCAACATCACAACAGGTGACTATGTAGAAAACACCTTTGTTCTTTCCTCGGATGGAGGAGCATTCAAGCTGGATGATAAGTCCGATGGTGCAAAGGATTGGCTCTCAAAGGCACCAACTAAAATTTCATAAATAGGGAACACTAACTGCATAATATGTGCAAAGAATTAATCCGTTTCCCCAAAATTAAAAGGAATGTGATTTTGTGATTGTTTCAACAAAGGGAAGATATGCCCTGCGTGTAGTGATAGATTTGGCAATGCACAGCGATGGAGAGTATATTTCCTTAAAAGAAATATCAAATCGTTCTGCAATATCAATGAAGTATCTTGAAAGCATTGTATCAAGTCTTAACAAGGAGGGACTTCTTGATTCTCTCCGTGGCAAAAACGGAGGGTAT
>JAXESA010000126.1:0-2103 GCA_034116205.1 Ruminococcus sp.
CCTGTTGCAGATATGCGTATTGTTGCGTCTTCAACACCGTCATTTTTTCCCTTTGCATAAAGGTTTGTGCCTGAGTAGTCACCCTTAACATCAACATAGTTGTATGCTCTGCCATCTCCGTCAGAACCAATTACATTGAAAACACCGTCGCCCTTGTGGGTCATTGTGATTGCATAAACACCTTCGGAAACGGTGATGTGCTTTAGAGTTTTGTTTCCGTTTCCTTTATAGGTAAGTGTACCCTGTGTTACGGTGACATTGCAGTAGTCGTACTTATCATTATAAGTTGTGACATAAATTTTGCATTTGCCTGTTTTAATTCCCGTAACCTTTCCGTTGCTGTCAACTGTGGCAACAGAACTATTTGAGGATTCCCATTTAACCTCTTTGTATGCACTCTTTTCCGGCAAAACTGTCGCAGAAAGCTGAACAGTTTTGTTGGTGGCAACAGTAGTTGCGTGGGAGTTTAACATCACACCTGTTGGTTTAACCTTAACGGTTAGGTGGCATTTTGCCTTTACACCGTTACTGCTTGTGGCGGTAATGTCACATTCGCCAACGCTTAGCGCCTTAACAATTCCTCCGTCAACAGTTGCAACCTTTTCGTCACTGCTGTCCCATACAAGGGCATTGTTTGTAACATTTTCAGGAACGATGGTGTACTTTATCTTTTCCTTTGAGCCTGCCATCATAGTGAAATTCTTTTTGTTGATAGTCAGTTTTTCTGTGAGAATGTTATTAACGGTAAACCGGCAAACATCATTCACTCCGTTGCTGGTAAAAGCCTTAACTTCGGCATTTCCTTCGCCAACAGCGGTAACAACACCCGACTTAACTGTCACAACAGATGTGTCGGAGCTTTCCCAATATACCATAGGCTCTGCCGATTCCTTTGGAGAAACCGTTGCCGAAAGGTTGTATGTATCCTTTAGTTGTAGTTTTACTTCCCGGTCGGAGAGATGCACATTTTCAACATCTACCTTTCCGCAACCAATAAGTATCATACTAAATATAATAAAAGATAATGACAATGATATTATTCTTCTCATTTTATCACTCCTAAGGAGATTTTACTCCATTTGTGTAATATTTGCAATATTTTATTTGGAGAACATCTTGTTTTGCGAATAAGAATTATATTTTTTTGGATAATAGTCGAAGGATAAGTGGATAATGATTACATTGTAATGTTGTGAAAATATAAATATTATGCTATCAAAAAGGGGCTGTGCAGAAACACAGTCCCAACTTTTGTGTGATTATAAATATTAAATTTCATTAGGTAATATGGCGATTTCACCACTGCTTTCCGAGGTGCTTTCAATCTTTTGCACAGCGGAGAGCTTTCTTTGAATTTGTCTTGTGCGTACTCCCACCAGTTTGTCAAGCTCGGCATTTGCCTGATTGATTCTCTGCTGGGTTTTGTCAAGGACTGCGCCAAAGGTGTCAAATTCGCTTTTAACCTCGCCAAGAATTTTCCAAACCTCTGCACTTCGCTTTTGCACAGCCAAGGTTTTAAAGCCCATTTGAAGTGAGTTTAGCAGAGCTGCCATTGTAGATGGACCGGCAACATTTACCCTGTAATCCCTTTGGAGTACCTCCACAAGCCCTCGGTTTACAACCTCGCTGTAAAGCCCCTCAAAGGGCAGGAACATAATTGCAAATTCTGTGGTTTCGGGAGGGGAGATGTATTTGTCACGAATGTCCTTTGCCTGACTCTTTATTCTGGTAACAAGAGCCTTTGCACACCTGTCAATCTGCTCCTTGTCGCCCTCCTCCATTGCATTTACAAGGGCTTGGTATGTATCGCCGGGGAACTTGCTGTCTATTGGCAGATACACAAAGCTGTCATCGTCTGCCGGCAGTTTAATTGCAAATTCCACCACATTCTTACTTCCCTTTTTGGTGGCAATGTTTTCTTCATACTGTTCCGGTGCAAGGATTTCCTTTAAAATTGCAGAAAGCTGAATTTCTCCCAAAATTCCCCTTGTCTTAACATTGGAAAGCACCTTTTTAAGGTCGCCCACACCAACAGCAAGGTTTTGCATTTCGCCCAACCCTTTGTAAACCTGTTCAAGCCTTTGATTGACAAGGTTAAAGGAT
>JAXESA010000127.1:0-3961 GCA_034116205.1 Ruminococcus sp.
TCAGACATTACATTCTCTCCCTTATAACCTTGAGAAGCAGATTTTTTGAACCCTCAAAATCGTAGTCGCTTGTATCAACTGTGATACTGTCCTCAGCCGGCGTTAACGGTGCTATGGCACGGTGGCTGTCGTTGTAGTCCCTTTCGTTTACATCCTTAAGCACTTCTTCGTAGGAAACTTCTATTCCCTTTTCAATGTTCTCCTTATATCTTCTCATAGCTCGCTTTTCGGCAGAGGCTGTAAGGAATATTTTGATTTTTGCATCAGGCAACACTACTGTACCAATATCCCTGCCGTCCATTATAACATTGTCGTTCTTAGCCATATCACGCTGTAAGTCAAGCAAAAATGCCCTAACCTCAGGTATTGCAGAAACAGCAGAGGCATACATAGAAGCCTGTGGAGTTCTGATAAAGCCGGAAACATCCTCACCGTTGAGAAGAACAATCTGAGCTCCCTCATCATTAAAGGCAAGCTTTACCTGGATTTCATCAAGAAGTGACACAATCCCCTCTTTGTCATCCATAGGAATACCTTTTCTTGATGTGGCAAGACCGATGGTTCTGTACAAAGCTCCTGTGTCAACATAGATGAAAGAAAGCTCCTTTGCAACTTCCTTTGAAAGAGATGATTTGCCTGCTCCCGCAGGTCCGTCAATAGCAATAGCAATAGACATAGTTTTATCCTTCCTTTATAGCACTGTAATAACCTGCAAGTCTGCCTGTTGAAAAGGCAATTTGCAAGTTAAATCCCCCTGTGTAGGCATCAACATCAATTACCTCTCCACAGAAGAAAAGGTTGGAAATCAGCTTGCTTTCCATAGTTTTGGGGTTAATTTCTTTTGTAGAAATCCCACCTGATGTGATGATAGCCTCGCTAAGACTGCCTAATGAGGAAATATTTACAGTAAAATTTTTAAGTAAATCAAGGAGAGTTTTTCGCTCTTCCTTTGTAATTGAATTGCACTTTTTAGTTTCAGCTATTCCCCACCTTTTGATGATGACAGGGATAAGCTTTTTAGGTAATAATTCTTTTAGAGAATTATTTATCTGATTATTTATATGGTTTGAAAATTCCCTTTGAAGACGTAAATCCAGCTTTTCCTCAGACAAAGCCGGCTTAAGGTCAAGGGAAATATGGTATGATTTTTTGTCAAAATGTCTCATATGAGCGCTTGCAGACAAAACAACAGGGCCTGACACACCTTTGTGGGTAAACACCATTTCCCCAAAATCCTTGTAGATAACCTTGTTGTTCTCATAGGCAGTTAAAGCAATATTCCTTAGTGAAAGACCTTGGAGTTCACCGCAAAAGCTGTCACTTGAAACAAGACCCACAAGGGATGGCATAAGGTTTGTTACGGTGTGACCAACTGATTTTGCAAGGGCATATCCATCCCCTGTTGAACCTGTACCGGGATAGCTCATACCACCTGTGGCAATGATTACACTATCGGCAAAAAATTCTCTACCGTTAGCGTCAACCACTCCTGTCACCTTATCCCCCTGTGTTATAAGGGATTTTACTGTTGACTCAACTACCTTTACTCCGTTGTGCTTAACATATGAATAAAGGGTGTCGGCAACATCCATTGCCCTGTCTGAAACAGGGAAAACCCTGTTGCCACGTTCTGTTTTTGTTTCCAACCCTAAGTCGTTAAAAAATGAAATTGTATCTTGACTGTCAAAATTATTTATTGCGCTGTATAAGAAACGAGGATTTGTTGGAACATTCTCTAAGAATGTATCTTTGTCACAGTCGTTGGTAATGTTACATCTGCCTTTGCCTGTGACAAGGACTTTTCTGCCTGTTCTGCTGTTCTTTTCAAGGAGTGTTACATTTGCACCGTAGCAAGCACAAGTTCCTGCCGCCATCATACCGGCGGCACCTCCTCCAACAACAATAACGTCAGGCATTTTCTTTTTCCTCTTTCATTTCTTTTTCTCTTTTTGTGTAAACACCCTGCTTTGTCCAAACATCTTCAAGCTGATGGAAGGTGTCCTTTACCCTTTCTTTTTCGGACAAAACACAGGCAACAATCAGTGCATTTATAAGTGAAAGGGGTGCAACAAGGGAATCCACAACAGACGCCATATCGCTCCTTGCAATCAAAATGTGATTGGCACACTCTACAAGTGGAGATGCCATGCTGTCGGTTATGGCTATTACATCAGCCTTTCTCTCCTGGGCAAACTCCATAGCCTCTACAGCAGTTGTGCTGTACCTTGGAAAGCTGATGCCTATCATAACATCATCCTCTGAAATTCTGAAAAGATTTTCATAGGTTGAGCTTTTGGATGTTGTATTAATGATATGAACATTTCCGAAGATAAGCTGTAAATAGTAACCTAAAAAGCTGGCAAGGGCGGAGGTTGATCTTACTGCAAAAACATAGATTTCCTTTGCCTTTGAAAGTACCTTAATAGCATTGTCAAAATCCTCGTGGGAAATTTCCTCAATAGTTCTTCTGATTTTGTCAATGTCCTGATTGAGAACTGTGGTGAGGACATCATTATCACCGATTCGAGTTTCGGTAACCTCAATACGCTGAACGGAGGTGAGCTTTTCCTTAATCATCTCCTGCATTGCCTTTTGAAGTTCAGGATAACCCTCATAACCAAGTTCGGAAGCAAAGCGAACAACTGTACTTTCGGAAACACCAACAGTTTCTCCTAACTTAAGGGCTGTCATATATGCAGCCTTGTCGTAATGCTCTTCAATATATTTTGCAATCCTTTTCTGTCCTTTTGAAAAGGTACCCATATTAATATCAATTCTGGCTAATAAATGTTTTATCATTTTTCTACCCTCTTTTGCATAATCAATTTATTTTAACATATTTAAACTAAATTTTCAATCAAATAAAACGAAAATTATTGTAATTTCACCTTCAAATAATTTTACTTTATGTGGAGATAAAAATATGTATGCAACAAATCCTCATCAGTAGTGTTATGTTGTTGCAAAAAAGACTTTAGTATGCTAAAATATACACATTCAATACACATACTTTAGAGATGGAGAAACAATATGATTGCAATTATTGAGTACATACTCTAAACCCCCATTCCAATGGGATTATTGACATAGTGCATACTCAATTTACTACCATTTTACTACTTTTTACTTTTAAACCATTGTGAAAAAGCCTTGCAAATAACAAAACTGATTATCAAATATTATTTTGTTTAACCTTTTTGCACTCTACTTTAGTGGGGTGCTTTTTTCTATATTTAATTTGCTAAAAATCGGCACAAAATAAACAAATTCCATAAATGTTACGCTATCTTTAAAAGTGCTACTTTTCCCACAAATTATTAACTAAATCCCACTTTTGAAAAATTTTTAAAAATTGAATTTAGTCACAAATTTATAGTGTTTTTAAGTTTTTGAAATATCTCCTATAAGGAAAGGCTAAATATATCTAATGCATCATTATTCAAGTAACCAATTCAAATTAGGTTGCTTGAGTATATTTTTTTAGTACAGTAATGATTTCATTACTGCATAAATAATGAAAGTGAGGTTATTATAATGAATGATGCAGTAAAAAAAAGAACCAGAGTATTTTTAGATGAATTGGGTGTTTCAATCACCAAGTTTTGTAAAAACGCAAATTTGAGTGTATCAGCATTCCATAAATGGAATAGCGGAACATTAGTGTTATCAAAAGAAAGATTAAAAAGTATATCCGACTATTTAAGTAAGTACAATTTCTAATCGGTGTGTATAAAAGTTCCTGTGATTGATAGATGAAACAGGTATTCGCTTTTTCTAAAAGAAAAATATAAAAATAAATGTAAATACCCCCGTATATTGTCTATATTTTATATTGATAAAACATAATAGTAATTAATATTGTTGTTTATCCGCTGTTGTATTAGTATTTAGCCTATATTTAACTTATAACGCATTTTATATGTAAAGCATAAACTTAATTACATAAGCATAAAAAACGCTT
>JAXESA010000128.1:0-11446 GCA_034116205.1 Ruminococcus sp.
ACTTTGCTGTTAAACCGTTTTCTTTCATTATTTTGCTTATCTTATATTCAGATATGTTAATATTCTTTGATGACAATAATTTGTGAATTGTCCTCCTTCCGAAATTCCCCATATGCTCATGAAATGTCTCTATTACCGCAATTGTTTCTATATCTTTTTCCTTTTGGACTTTTGCAACATTCTTTTCATAGTAATATGTTGATGTAGGTATTTTTAATATTTGGCATACTTTGCTTGGCGGATATTTATTTAATTTTGTTGTTGCAAATATTACTTTTTCTCGTCTTGTTTTGCAAAGTATGCCATTGCTTTTTTTAATATTTCGTTCTCCATTTGTGCATCGGCAAGTTGTTTCTTTAAACGGTTCAGCTCACGGGCAGGTAATACCGCTTTCTTGGTGTCAAAAGCACTTTCTCCTTTTTCATCATATTCCTTTATCCATCGGTACACAGTTTGCCTATCTATTCCCCCTAACATTTCAAATACTTCTTTGGGTTTGAACAGTTTGCTTTTCATCAAGTGAACTGCACTTAATTTAAATTCTTTACTGTAATCTTTTCTCTGTCCTTTTGGCATTGTTTTTGGCTTCCTTTCTTTGTCTTTTTGTCATTTGACTTCCTTCCAAAAACATTATACCACATTCTATCGACCGGGATGCCTTGAGCATTATGTTCTGAATCAGTTAAGAGATGACAAGGCATTTGTGCCTGAGCTTGATTTCGTTATGGAAAAGGACGGCAGAATTATTGGTCAAAATATCTTTGTAAAAGCAGTTATCAAGGCTGACGACGGCAGGGATATTCCCATTATGACAATGGGGCCTATCTGCATAGCACCTGAATTTAAGAGAAAGGGCTACGGCAAAATTCTGCTGGATTATTCACTTGAAAAGGCAAAAGACCTTGGCTGTGGTGCTGTGTGCTTTGAGGGCAACATTGACTTTTACGGAAAAAGCGGTTTTACCTTTGCAAGTGACTACGGCATACGCTATCACGGTTTGCCTGAGGGTGAGGATGCATCATTCTTTTTGTGTAAGAAGCTGATACCGAATTACCTTGAGGGAATTACAGGAGAGTATGCCACCCCAAAGGGATATTTTGTAGATGAAGCAAAGGCAGAGGAATTTGACAAAATGTTTCCATACAAGGAAAAGCAAAAACTTCCGGGACAGATTTTCTAAGCGAAAATACCGGAGTGTGAACTCCAACAAAAAAGCTCCCCGTCACCGAATTTTTCGGCGGTGGGGAGTTTTTGTTGTGCCTATATTTCTAATATTATCTGTTTTTTCTTAGGTGTTAGTATTAAAATTAATTCCTGCCTTTCGTGCCTGACTGCACAAATCCTTTGTATGTAACCTATATCTTTTTCCGTCTTTTATAAAATGTGTTCCACATTGTCTGAATTCAAAGGAAACATTTTTTCGAATACACTGTTCTCTGATGTCCAGCACCCATAAGTAGTCAAGAGGTCTTGCGTAGTAGTCCGATTCACCGCCTACAACAACAAACTCAATATTTTGCAGATACGGCTCTATATTGACTTGTTCAAGCAAGGGTTGTGCTGTGATGCATTTGTGCTTTATGGGCAGTTGACTGAATATTTTAAGTCTGTAATCAGCCTTGCTTTGATTTTCAACAGTACAACATACAACCACATTGTCGTAACCGTCACCCCAGTCTCTTGGGATACACTCCATAAACCTGTCAATTCGCTTTGTTAAAAACAAAAATGTGCAGTCCTGTCGCTGTTTTATCATCTGCCAACATTCGTCACGCCACCGGTCAGCCTCTTCAAGCAAAAAATCACTGCTAAAACAGGTGTAAACTAACCCCGATTTCATTTTATAGTTTCCGTTTTTTAGTCGCTCTGTGGGTTTATTAAAATCCTTTGTTTTCAGGATTTTACTTGTATCTACGCCACGCTTTGCGTCCCCTTTATGAATATAGCAATGCAGACAACCCTCACTGCATTTTTTGCAACCTCTCCAAGGATTCCAAACAGCCATATAGTTATACTCCAAATTTATATTTACTCTGTTGCGTTTGCTAAACACAAGTGTAATCAATAGTAAAACAAAGATTATTCTATTTTATTAATAACTTTGCTCTGTCATAATCTTTTTTATGAACAAATATTTTATACTCGTAAGAGTAATCTTGGTTGATACCGAAACTACCTGTTCGACCTCTGTTTGCTCCGGTAACTGGTGCGTTTTGTAAATTTGTAGTTTTTATCACATAATTAATATTGTTATTTGCTAAAATATTTCTTATGTCTGATTGACGCTTCATATCCGTAGTAATTATCAGTTCTTTTCTGTTAAAAATGGTTATCATATTGACCTCCGCAAATTCGGACTTTCCTGTGTTTATTTATTTAATTTTAACAAATATACTTTATAAATTCAATATGCAAAGTATGACGGAGTTGTATTTACAAAAATTATGGATTATAATATTTGTAAATTTAAGAATGTAGATTGAAAAGGTAGGTAAGATTATGATTATTGATACACATGTTCACATTGGGGGAGAGGCTGTTGGCTTCTGTATGAATGAAGATATGGTAATTCAGGCTATGGAAAAGTACGGAATTGATTTTTCAATAGTTTCCAACGGCGATTCGGTAGAATGTGACCATAAGCAAAAACTTCTGCCGGAAAATCTGCAAATTTCACAGGAGGAGTCACTTTTGAGGAATATCCGCTTTGCAAGGAAATTCCCTGACAAAATCGGTGTTGCACCTTGGGTAAAGCCCTTAACCGAGGGTTATAATAAGGATTTTGAAAAACTGGTGTGTGACAACAGGGATGTTATTTTTGCCGTAAAGCTACATCCCTTTCATTCAAATGTTCCACCCACAGACAGCAGAGTTTTGCCCTATATTGAACTGGCAGAAAGGCTTGGCATACCTGTTGTATCCCACACAGGAGGCAGTGAACCTGATGACCCAGAACACCTGTATGAGGTGGCAAAAATGTTCCCAAAGGTAGATTTTGTTATGGTGCATATGGGCTTGGGAACAGATAACGAAAAGGCACTAAACCTACTTGGTAAGGCGGAAAATCTATACGGAGATACCACATGGGTACCTATGAGCACCACCCTTTCAGCCATTGAAAAATACGGTAGCAAAAAAATGATGTTCGGTAGCGATATGCCCATTGACGGAGTTGACACCTATTTACAGAACCCTAAAGGAGACCGTTCTATTTACCGGGACTATTTTCACCAATTACCTAAGCTGATTTCCGAAAAATCCTATGCAGACCTGATGTATAATAATGCAGTAAAGGTGTTTGGGTTGAATAGGAAAGAGATGGTAGAATGATATGTCATTATATAATAGAGATTAGAAAAATCACTTATGAAATAATCTGATTTTCCATTTGTATAAATTTAGTGCAAACACCCCGCCTGTGAGAATTTTACAGACGAGGTGTTGTTAAGGAAACACTGAATAATTCACGCTGAAAGCTGTTTGCACATCTTGCTTGCATATTTTCCGTCAACTTGCCCAAAAAATCCTCGTAATGCGTCAGCATTACTGCGGTTTGTTTGTGCAACCTAACGAAAAATCTGACTACGCAATATGCACAAACGATTTAATCAGTGTTTCCTTAATTTATTAAATACTTTTAATAAAAGGGATTGTTGCGAGTTTGGTCATTTGCAACAATCCCTTGAATCTATCTTTATTCCTCTTTTATATCATAGGAGGGGTCAACCTTTACAATAATGCTGATGATTCGTCTGTCCTCCACCTTGTAGATTTCAAATCGCAAACCCTCAAGCTCAAGCTCTTCGCCCTCTTTTGGAAATCTGCCCATTTTTTCAAAGATAAATCCACCAACGGTAAGGCTTTCGGTGTCGTTTATCAGGTCATTTCTGTCAACCAGTTCAGCAAGTTCCTCAACTTCCATATCACCGTTTACAAAGTAGCAGTTTTCCCGAAGTTTTGTGTATTCCTTTTCAATGTCCTCGTCCTCGTCGTATATTTCGCCAACGATTTCCTCAATCAAATCCTCCATTGTAACAATACCCAGCGTTCCGCCGTATTCGTCAGTAACAATGGCGATGTTTGTCTTGTTTTTCCTAAGGTCATTCATTAATGCGCTTAGTTTCCTGTTTTTGTAGGTGAAAAATGCGTCCTTAATCAGAACCTTAATGTCAGGCTTTTTTCCCTCAATGAGTTCCTCAAGGTAGTCCCTTGTGTAGAGAATACCAAGGATATTGTCAAGGTTTTCCTTGTAAACAGGTACACGACTGTATCTGTCCTGTAAAATTATGTTCTTGTTTGTTTCGTAGTCACCGTCAATGTCAATTGCTGATAAATCTACCCTTGGGGTTAGGACTTCAAAGGCGGACTTTTCGTCAAATTCAAGGGCTGACTGCACCATTTCGCTTTCTTCTTCTTCAAGCACACCCTCGTTTTCAGAAGATTCAATAATGTACTTCAGTTCGTCCTCCGTAACAGTCGGCGAGTCATTCTTGATGTTGAGCAACTTTAGAGCAATGCTTTTCAGTGCAAGGAAAACAGCAGAAAATGGTGTCAGCACAACCATCATACCCCTTAATACAAAAGAGGTATAAAGTGCGATAGTCTCGCTCTTTTCTTTGCCGATACACTTTGGTATAACCTCGCCAAAGGTGAGAACAAGAAGTGTTGTTGCTCCGGTGGAGATTGCGGCGGCAAAGTTTTCAAATATGTTCATACATAACACAGTTGCAAGGGATGAACAACCTAAGTTAACAACATTGTTGCCGATAAGTATTGTGGTCAGCGCCTTGTCGTAGTTGGTTACAATGTAAAGTGCATTTTTTGCCTTTTTGTTGCCCTTTTCCAGCATATTTTTAAGTCTGGCTGTGCTTACGCAGGAAAATGCGGTTTCGATACAAGAAAAAAAGCTGGAGCAAAGGATTAGCACAGCAACCCCAATGCCCATAATAACATTACTGTTCAATTATTTCCTCCCGAAAGTTCAGTTTTAAAAGATTAATAATATCTATTATATCACAATGTATTAATTTTTCAAACAACTTTACATACATTTCAAACAAGTTTATCATAAAATTATTCTTGAAGATATGGGGAATAAATGTTATAATTATATGGTATGTGTACATTATATACGCTTTTCCGTAAAAGATAAAAGCGGAGGTGCATATAATGTATATGTGTAATCAGGATGATTTTAAGGAAAACGAGAATGATAAGGAAAGGGAAGAGGCATCTCTTTCCGAAGAAAATTCCAAGGGAATCAGGGATATTGGCTCTGTCATAACAGGTCGGGCAGACACACTTATCCATTGCCTGACCATAATCGGGCAAATTGAGGGGCACTACATTCTGCCCAGCCAAAACAAAACCACAAAGTATGAGCATATTATCCCTCTGCTTGTGTCTGTTGAGGAGGACCCAAATGTTAAGGGTCTGCTGATTTTGCTCAATACGGTCGGGGGAGATGTGGAGGCAGGCCTTGCCATTGCTGAGGTTATAGCCGGAATGAAAACCCCAACAGTTTCTGTTGTGCTGGGTGGAGGGCACTCAATCGGCATACCCCTTGCTGTGGCGGCTGACAAAAGCTTTATTGCCAAAAGCGCCACAATGACAGCCCATCCTGTCCGTACCACAGGACTTACCTTGGGAGTTGCCCAGTCCTTTGAGTATTTTCAGCGTATTCAGGACAGGATAACAACATTTGTCAGCGACAACTCCGGTATCAGCAAGGAGGACTACAACCGACTTGTGCTGAACACAGGTGAGCTTGTCACCGACATCGGCACAATTCTTGACTCCAACGGCGCTGTAAAATGCGGTCTTATCGACAGCGTTGGTACTTTAAGTCAGGCGATTGACTGCCTTTACAAAATGATTGATGCTGACAGCCAATAAACACCTATTTTTATTGGGTGTCAGTAAAAATAAACTGCTTCGGCAGTTACATAAGGAGAAGATTATGGATTATATTTACACCATTGTTATGGGCATTGTTCAGGGTTTAACCGAATTTTTGCCTGTATCATCATCAGGTCACCTTACACTTGTTCAGCACATTTTTGGCGTTGACGGTGAAAGCAACTTTTTTGTAAACATTATGCTCCATGTGGGTACACTTGTTGCGGTTTGTGCCTTTTACTACAAGCTGATTTGGAGCCTTATCAAGTCCTTCTTTGGACTTATTCGCAAGATTTTCACAGGAAAGTTCAGCTGGAAGAACAGAACAGATGACGAAAATATGCTGTTTATGCTTGCAATCGGACTTCTTCCGCTGTTTTTACTGTTCCTGCCTGTTCCGGGAATGGACATCAACTTCAAGGACTTTTCCGAAATTTTCACAGCAAACAAGTATTTAATTGTTGTAGGTATCTGCCTCCTTGTTACATCGGCACTGCTGTGGATTGGTATGGCTTGTAATAAACGCACCTGCTCCTTGGGTGAAAAGTCGGGCAAAAAGGAAAAGAACGGAAGAACACGCTATACTGTACTTGACTCACTTCTCGTTGGTATCACACAGGCTGTTGCAACACTCCCCGGCATTTCTCGTTCAGGCTCAACACTTGCAATGGGAGAAATCCGTGGAATTAACAAGCAAAAGGCTATTGACTACACATTCGTTTTGGGTATCCCTACAATCCTTGCATCAGCTGTCCTTGAGCTTAAAGACGCATTTGAAGTTACAAACACTTCAATGGCAAGTGAAGTTGGCGTAGTTCCACTTGTAATAGGAATGGTGGTTTCCGCTGTTGTGGGATACTTGGCTATTGTAATTTTCAAGTGGTTCCTAAAGACGGATAAGATGTACATATTTGCAATCTACACCGCAGTAATGGGTATTGTTGCCGTTGTAATAGCAATCATAGAAATGCAAAGCGGAACAAATATTTTTTCAGGTGAATTGTTAGTTTAGTGTGGAGATAGGAGTTAGAAGTTTGGAGTTAGGAGTTTTGAAGTCCAAATTCTGCTTAACAGCCAGCCTCACTTGTGTAAAGGGAGGGGGACCGCTTGCGGTGGAGGGTTTCTCCGCAGGCAGTTACATTTAAGGTAATACTTTGATAGAAACAAAAAACTTCACCAACACTAATATTTCGCTTAAAAAGAATTTTAAGAAGGTAAAATTGATGGCAGCAAAAAAGTCAGCAAATAATACAACTAAATCATCGAAGAATACTCCTAAAAAGAAAACAGCAAAAGCCTCGGGTAAGGCAAATTCTGCACCAAAGAAGAGCAAACCGACTAAAGAACCAAAAGAGAAGAACTACCGTGTTAGGGCAATACTTCTACTGGCGGTAGGGGTGCTTTTTGCCTGTCTTCTCTTTGTTGACGGAAATTTTCTGTGGAACTTTTTCCGCAATTCCGTGTATGGAATTTTTGGCTCATCTGCAATACTTATCTCACTTTTTCTGTTTTACATTGCTGTTTTAACTGCAAAAGAAAAGGAAATCCACCGTCTTAGGGCAAAGATAATTATGTGCTTTATTGTGTTTTTCTTTTCGTCAATGGAGTTTTACATATTCACAGGTGCACAGTACGGCAACTACTTTGAGGAGCTTTCAAGGGAATTTCTACATGGCTACTATGGCCTTTCTCTGTTTGACCGTGGAGGCGGAATTTTAGGCTCTTTCATCGGCTATCCTATGTGCTACACTTTGGGCAAAACAGTAACTGCCATAATTACAAGCCTTGGCCTTGTGGTAACAATTTTAATCACCACAGGTGTGTCACTCCTTGACATAGCAAAGGCGGCAAAAAGGCCTGTGGATAGGGCAAGGCGTACTGTGGAGGAGCGAAAGCGTCACCGTGAGGAAATCCGGGAGGAATACATTGATTTTAACGAAAATCAGCCTGTTGAACCATCACATTACAGCGACCATATCGACATACCTCTGGACAGCAAAACAAAGAGGAAAAAGAACAGAAAGCAAAAGGATAATTTGCAGAATAATTCTGAAAAAGAATTTTCACCGGCTAAGGACAGGGAGGAGAGCGACGACCTTATTGACATAATCAAAAGGGCGAACCAGGGCCTTGAGGACAGCTCACTAATTGATGACGAGGAATCTAAGGGCAAGAGGAGAGAAAAGTCCAAAGCCCTTAAAGAGGCTGCAAAGCTGGCAAATCAAGGCATTAAGGTGGAGGAAATCGAAAGTGAAACCCTTGCCCTCAGTAAGGAAATCGAGGACAATGAACAACTTAATCACAGCGACTACCAGCTACCACCTGTTCAGCTTTTAAAGCTTCCAAACAACAAAAGTGCGGCTAATATCCGCAACGAAATGCAGGAAAAGGCTGAAAAGCTGGTGTCCACCCTTGATTCCTTCGGTGTAAAGGTAAGCATTACAAATATCTGCCGAGGTCCGTCTGTAACAAGGTACGAATTGCAACCGGCTCCCGGTGTAAAAATCAGCAAAATTACAAACCTTGCCGACGATATTGCCCTTAACCTTGCCGCCAACGGTGTAAGAATCGAGGCTCCAATCCCGGGCAAGGCGGCTGTGGGTATAGAAGTGCCAAACAAGGTTGTTTCTATGGTGTCTATGAGGGAGCTTATTGACAGCGACGAATTCAGAAATGCAGACAGCAAGCTCACCTGTGTTCTTGGTAGGGACATCAGCGGTGAAATTGTAACAACCGACCTTGCAAAGCTACCCCACCTACTCATTGCCGGTACAACAGGCTCAGGTAAATCTGTGTGCGTTAACTCGCTCTTAATGAGTATCCTTTACCGTGCTACTCCCGACGAGGTTAAGCTACTGTTAATCGACCCTAAGATGGTTGAATTTTCAAAATACAAGGGTATTCCTCATTTGCTTATTCCTGTTGTGTCCGATGCCAAAAAGGCCGCCGCCGCCCTTAACTGGGCTGTTAGCGAAATGCTCCAAAGGTATAAGCTGTTTTCAGAATACGATTGTAAGGATATTAACTCCTTTAACGACTTAATCGAAAGTAATCTAAAGTTTATTGCGGAGCAAACTCCACCGGAGGGCGAAGAGCCTGAGGTTATGGAGATTAACGGACTGCCTGTTCCAAAGGAAAAGATGTTCAGGTGCGTCATTGCCATTGACGAGCTTGCCGACCTTATGATGGCTGCACCATCAGAGGTTGAGGAGAGTATTTGCCGACTGGCACAGATGGCTCGTGCGGCAGGTATGCACCTTGTAATTGCCACACAAAGACCGTCTGTCAATGTTATCACAGGTGTAATAAAGGCGAACATTCCCTCAAGAATTGCACTAAAGGTTTCTTCAAACATTGACTCCCGAACAATCCTTGACTTTGGCGGTGCGGAAAAGCTCATAGGAAGAGGTGATATGCTTTACTCACCTGTTGGTGCTCCAAAGCCTGTTCGTGTTCAGGGTTGCTTTGCAAGTGATGCTGAAAT
Organism: Ruminococcus sp.; assembly: GCA_034116205.1. Lineage (GTDB taxonomy): Bacteria > Bacillota > Clostridia > Oscillospirales > Acutalibacteraceae > Ruminococcoides. The sequence continues at coordinate 9,383 of JAXESA010000128.1, forward strand.
TGAGGGCGTAACAAGCTACATCAAAAATCACCACCGTTCACAGTATAACCAAGAGGTTGAGGAAAGAATCAAGAAGATTACCGTTGAGGGAATGGAGGCTGAAAGCGGAGGACTTACCGACGACAGCGGTCAGGAGCTTGACGAAAAAATCGAGGAGGCAATCAAAATCGTCATTGATGCAGGACAGGCATCTACAAGCCTTGTACAGCGCCGTCTAAAGGTTGGCTATGCCCGTGCAGGACGAATGATTGACGAAATGGAGGGCCTTGGTATTGTTGGACCTCACCAGGGCAGTAAGCCTCGTGAGGTGCTTATGACATATCAGGAATGGCTTGAAAGAAAAAATATTCAAGGAGATAACGGGGGAGAGGAAATTTCCCCAGAAGAATAATTATGGCTTTTCTTCCTATTACAAAAGAAGAAGTGAATAAACTTGGGTGGGACAGTCCCGACTTTATATATGTTTCCGGTGACAGCTATGTTGACCACCCATCCTTTGGTGCGGCTATCATCACCAGAGTTTTGGAGGCAAAGGGATACAAAGTTGCATTCCTTGCCCAGCCAAACTGGAGGGACAAAAAGAACTTCAATCCCTTTGGCAAGCCCAAGTACGGTTTCTTTGTGTCCTCCGGTAACATAGACTCTATGGTTGCCCACTATACAGTTAACAAGAAAAAACGCTCTGACGATGCCTACACAGCAGGTGGCAAAGCAGGTGGCAGACCTGACAGGGCGGTTATTGTTTACAGCAATATCCTAAAGGAACTGTACCCCGATGTCCCTGTGATTATCGGCGGTTTGGAGGCATCCTTAAGACGATTTGCCCACTACGACTACTGGGATGACAGCGTAAGAAGATCAATCCTCTTTGACAGCAAGGCGGATATTCTCACCTACGGAATGGGAGAAAACCAAACAATAGAGATTGCAAAAAGGCTGTCAAGCGGTTTGGGAGTTGAGAGTTTAAGGGACATTAAGGGCATTTGCTACTGTGTTCCCACATCCGAATATGAGCCTGCTCCCGCAGTGGACTTGCCAAGCTATGAAAGGGTTTGCGAAAGCAAAAAAGACTACGCAATAGCCGCCAGAAAGGAGATGGAGGAGGCAGACGCTGTTCGTGGCAGAAAGATGATTCAGCGCCACGGTAGTGAAATCCTTGTGCAAAACCCACCAATGCCACCACTTACCACAGAAGAACTTGACTGGGTTTACTCCTTACCGTATGAAAGGTACTATCACCCATCATATGAGGCTTTGGGTGGTGTTCCGGGAATACAAGAGGTGGAGTTCTCCATAACCCACAACAGAGGGTGCTTTGGAGCCTGTAACTTCTGCTCAATCGCATTTCACCAGGGCAGGGCAATCACCGTAAGAAGTGAGGAAAGTGTTATAAACGAGGCGAAAAGCCTTGTTAAAAACCCAAGGTTTAAGGGATATATCCACGATGTAGGAGGTCCCACAGCAAACTTCCGTCACCCATCCTGTGAACTTCAAAGGGAGCATGGAATGTGCAAGAACAAAAAGTGCCTTGCACCAAAGCCCTGCAAAAATTTACAGGTTGACCACAGGGAATATATTGATTTACTGCGGAAGTTAAGGAAAATTGAGGGAGTAAAAAGGGTGTTTATCCGTTCCGGCATAAGGTTTGACTACCTTATGGAGGACGAAAGCAAGGAGTTTTTCCACGAGCTTGTAAAGTACCATGTCAGCGGTCAGCTAAAGGTTGCCCCTGAGCATTGTTCAAGCGCTGTCCTTGACAAAATGGGAAAACCCCACATTGAAACCTACAAAAGATTTCAGGACGAGTTTTACAAAATCACAAAACAGGTTGGCAAGGAGCAGTACCTTGTGCCTTATCTTATGAGCTCACATCCCGGCTCAACCCTGAAGGATGCAGTTGAACTGGCACTTTTCCTTAAAAAGGAGCATATCAGACCTGAACAGGTGCAGGACTTTTACCCCACACCGGGAACAGTCAGCACAGCAATGTTCTACACAGAGCTTGACCCCTACACACTTGAGCCTGTGTATGTCCCCAAGACTATGAAAGAAAAGAAAATGCAA
>JAXESA010000129.1:0-11185 GCA_034116205.1 Ruminococcus sp.
ATGGCTGTGTATGTTACAATCGGTATTTTCACAATAGTGCAAATTGAAAGAAATGTTCAGGTGCTTATCCCTGCATACGACTTCTGTATCCCCGAAAAAGAGTGTGTTACAACCTCAGACAATCCTTGCGAAATGTTCAGCCGTCTTGAATTTCCAACCAACGAATTTTTCCCGCCCACAGTTTGCGAAATGGGTGAAGAGGGCAAGAATTGCTCCTGCAAAAAGGATAACCACAAGGACGAATAAAAGAAACATAACATTTGATTCAGTGTTTCCTTAAATACTATACTATTTAATACAAAAGCCACTCCAAAAGGGGTGGCTAAACTTATGCTTGAATATTGTTTTTTTAAGTTTAATATGATATAATTCTGTCGGATAAGGCAGACCAAAGACGGTAGGCGGTTAAGTCTTGCCCCTTTAGGGGGGTGATGCCAATGGAGTACATAACGGTAATTTTAATTATTGTTTTATATACAATCATTGCAATAAAAAAGAAATAAACCGCCAACTCCCACAGTGACGGTTTATTCAAATAAAACTTGAACATGGGGCTAACCGCTTATCGGTTTGCCTTATCTACTTTTATTATATCAATCTATATTGTTTTGTCAAGCGTACATCTAAGGATGTGCGCTATTTTTCTACCCAAAAATTATGAAAGGGGGTAAAATATGGCAGTTGACGGAAGTTTAATTTTTAACACAAAGATTGATGTAGTTGGTTTTGATAAAGGCACAAAGCAGTTGTCTTCAAGAGCAATTAATCTCAAAAACAAAATTTCTGAAACTGAAAGAGCAATTGCAAGGCTTACATCTGAACTAAATAAATTGGCGAATACAGATGTGAAAAGTAAAACTGTTGAGAGTTTAGAAAAGAGCGTTGAATCAGCGAAAATAAGATTATCTGAGCTTGAGGGCAAGGCGGAAAATATTTTTCAAAACACCCGTGCAGATTTATTTGATATGGGTTTTGATGATAGTCATCTTGACAGTATTCTTGAACAAAATCAAGAGTGGAAAAAACTTCAAGAGAAAATCGCAAAGGCAGATGAAGAACTACTAAAATACCAAAGAGATTTGCAACAGGCGAATGCTACCGAAAAAATATCAGGTACTACAACACAAGAATATGCTGATAAAAGAGAAAAACTGGCACAGCTTAACAATAAGCTAACAGTTTATAAGGCACAGCTTTCGGAAACGCAACACAAAGAGAAAGCAACATCAAGGCATATGGCTGTAAATACTGATATACTTAAAAAGTTTGCCTCCGCTGTGAAAAAACTTGGTAGCCAAGCAAAGAAAATTTTTGGAAATACAGTAGTAAAGAGTGTCAAAAGCCTTGGTAGTCACCTGAAAAAATTATTTTCACATACGAAAAAGACAAACAACCAAATGAGTGGTCTTGCTAAATCCATAAACATGATAAAACAGGCTATTGGCGGAATGTTGCTGTATAAGGTTGTTCAGGGAGGTATTGAATCCCTCAAAGAAAGCTTGCAGGAAATGGCTAAGGTAAGTCCCAATGTAAATAAACAGTTGTCAGCATTGATGACTTCGTTTACATATATGAAGAACACCCTTGCTACTGCATTTTTGCCTTTATTAACTGTTGTCACTCCGATACTCACCCGATTTATGGATACACTTAGCGGTGTAATCAATAAGGTTGCTGAATTCTTTAGTGCCTTAACAGGTCAATCAACATATGTAAAGGCTGTTAAGGTTCAACAGGACTATGCCAAGAGCCTTGATGATACAACAAAATCTACTAATGCTAATACAAAGGCGACAAAGGATAATCAGAAAAGTTTAGCCGGATATGATGAACTTAATGTTATGCAATCCTCTGAATCTGAAAAAGAAAAAACTGATAATTCAAAGGCTACTTCTCCTTTGTATCAAACTGTTGCAGTTCCGTTCAATGAATTTGCTAATAAATTAAAGCAAGCTTTTAATAAGGGTGATTATAGTGGAATAGCAAAGATTATTGCACAGCGTATTAACTCTGCATTAGCAAAGATTAATTGGAAAAGTATTCGCCAAAGTGCAAAAAAAATTGCAAGTAATATTGCTGATTTTATTAATGGAGCGTTGAAGAATATAAATTGGAATTTGCTTGGACAAACCGTTGGTAACGGGATAATGACTGCAGTGGATTTTGCATATACACTTATTACAGAAATAAATTGGTTCTTGTTTGGACAGAGTATTGCAAATTTTCTCAACGGTGCAGTAGAATCTATTGATTTTATAGAAATTGGCAAACTGTTAGGCGAGATAATCAATAGTGTATTTTCCTTTGCTTTGGGTATTGCAACAGAATTCAACTGGGTGGCTTTGGGTGAATCATTAAGAGAGGCCCTAAAAGCATTGTTTGAGACATTGGATATAGAACTTGTTATTGAGGCAGTAACATCACTTATTAATGGAGTTTTTCTTTCAGCTATCACACTTGTTGGTGACCCTGACTTTACCGAATTAGGAACAAAAACCGCAAAAGCGCTTAAAGAAATGTTAAATAAAATTAATTGGGAGAACATCTCAAGTCTGTTCTTTAAATTAATCACAGGAATATTTGATTTTGTTAACGGTTTTGTTCTTGAAATTGACTGGAAAGTTGTGGGAGATACATTGGCAAATTCCTTTAATTCTTTCTTTGGCGAAGGGGGACTAGGTTATAAGTCAATAACTTCTATCTCTAATGCTTTCTGGAATTTATTAGGTGGTGCAATTACTGCACTTGATGAAGTTGTTGAAAACATTGATTGGGAAAAATTGGGAGATAATATTCTTAAAACTGTAAAAAAAGCATTGAAAGAAGGCGGAGAATTATTAGCGAAGCTTTCAAAAATTGCAAGCAAAATTGTGAACGAGTTGCTAAAACAACTTAATAAGTTTTTTACAGATGAAGAAACATCTAAGTCGGTAACTAACAGCATTAAGAAAATGTTTAAGAATGTTGATTGGTCAGAAATTATGGTTAATGCTTTAACTTTACTTGTTAATGCTGCCTCTTGGTTAGTTGATACTATCGGTGAACTTGTTGATGATTTAACAAGTGCAATGGCAGACGGTTTTACCCACAGTGAAAATAATCAGGAAATAGAAAAAGCAATAATGGAATTGGTAAAAGCTATAGCTAATTTATTTATTTCTATTTTGAATCTTGCTTTGAAATTAATTGTAAATATAATACCAAACTTAGTTTTAAGCTTATTTAGATTGATTATTGAAATTCTTGACTATATTGGTAGCTTTGTTTTAGGTGACGAATGGTATGCAGGTGTCAAAAAGGATTTAGCAGAAAATTTTCCTGTAATGGATTTTGATTTACAAATTCCCAAATTAGCAACAGGAACAGTCGTCCCTGCCAACTACGGAGAATTCGCCGCTATTCTTGGTGATAACAAGAGAGAGCCGGAGGTTGTTTCTCCATTATCAACAATGAAACAAGCCTTTAAGGAGGCGCTTGCAGAGGGTAGTTTTGGCGGTAGCGGTGATATAAACCTTACCATAAACCTTGACGGAGAGCCTATTTTTAAGGACATTATCAGGCGAAATGACAGAGAGAAAAAGCGCTTTGGCAAGTCTGTTTTTGCATAGGAGGGGAGTTGCAAATGGCTAAATTTGAAGGTTGGCTTATTAAAATAGGCAAACAGAAATTCCCACACAAGTACATTGCAAAGGACACTTATCAATCCACACCGCTACAAAGAACAGAGTTAAAGGCTTACCGTGACACACAGAACAAGCTCCACAGGGTTACTTCTCCCAATTACAAATCAAAGGTTACATTTCAGACTATACCTCTGAATCTCTCCCAGTTAAGACAAATCAGGGAACTGCTGAATGGGGCATTTAGCAATAGTCAGCAACGCAAACTACAAGTAACCTACTGGGATGATGAACTGATGAAATACCGCACAATGACAGCATATATGCCTGACACTACATATCAAGTTGAGTGCATCAGCGAAAACAACATAAAGTACAAGGCAATAGAGCTGACTTTCATTGAGTATTAGGGGGTGGTGTTTTGCTTGATGTTGATATTACTGTAAAAAATCATATCATAAACAATCTGCTTGAAAATATCCTTGAAATTTCTTTTCCTTGGCAGTCCGAGGGAAACGAAATTGCCCCTATAACAATGAAAAATATTGTGGAAGAGAGTATGACCCTCAAACAGTCAATTTGCAGTGAAAGCAAGTTGAAGTTTGGGGGTTGTATAGCCTCTGAATTTTCAATTTCCCTGTGTGATGATGAAGAAAGGTCTTTTGCAGAAAAAGACCTTAAAGGAAAGTGGATACTTGTAAAACTCACTCAAAAATATCTTGGCAACAATATTTATCCCGGTGAAAATATTTACCCGACTACAAACTTATTCCCGGGTCAGCAAATACAAACAAAAGAATTTTTCTTGTTCAACGGTTACATTGACAGTCTAAAGTATTCATCCGGTGATAAGCACAAGTTTGATTTAGTTGCTTATGACTATTTTGGAAAACTGAATACTAAGGACGGTACAAATGAACTGCTTACCCAATGGGGAAATGCAACATTCCGACCTTTGGGTACAATGCTCCGTATTTTTATCAATAATATTCATAGTACAAATGTAAGTCCAATCACAGGTTTATTATCAAGTACATTTGTTGCAGGCGGAACTACAAAAACAAAGATTTATGATTTCCCTACAATGAATTCTTATTGGCTGACTAATAAAGATAAAACTACATACGGAGAAGTGGCAAGGTATTTGTGTGAAATGGTAGGTTGCTTTGGATATATTATGCCGAATACAGACAATAAAGAGGGTAACTTTGTATTAGCCTATTTAGATTTTTCAGATAAATACGAAACTTACGGATTTTATGAAGAATTGAATTTTGAAGATTTCAAAACAAACGGCTATTCAGGGTTAAGTTGGACATATGGAGGGGAGCAAAAGAAAAGTTCAAAAGAAAAAATATCCAAATTTTTTCCTAATATTGTACCCGACTCTGCAACAAAAAATATTTACGATATGACAGACAACATCTGTTGTTGGCAACAGGAAATATCATCAGGTGAAAACTTCCATATTTTAGACGATTTCTATAACACAAGTAATGTGTTTAACAGATTTTACAACAGTGGTTACATTCCATTCACAGCAAAAGTTGACGGTCGGCCATGGGTGCAAGTCGGTGACAATGTTCAATTTAATGTGTATGAAACAGATGTAAACGGTGAACCTGTCCTTGACAACAACGGTAATCAAAAAATAACAACAGTCAATAGTGTGGTTTTGTCAAGAACCCTATCGGGAATACAAGCCTTGACGGACACGCTTGAAACGAAAGGAGAAATGTAAATGTATAACAAAGTAGGATGGCAGAATAACCCAAGTACAGCTACTCCGCTGAATGCCACTAACCTCAACCATATGGACAACGGTATTGAACAGGCAAACAGAGGTATATCCTTTGGCGGGTCAGTTACATTTGACGGTAATGGGGTATTAAAGTCTTTTACAGACTTAACTTCCATTGGTACAGGTAGTTTTGCAACAGGAGATACTGATATTGTGACGGCATATATCGGCTGTGATGTTACAGATATCATTTTTATAAACTGCCCTAATCTGCAAACCGTCTATATTGACAACACATCAGATAACATTACTGTTTCAATTCCTGAGGGTGTAAATGTAATCTACAATGATGACGAGGAGTTCGTCAATGTAAATTATTTTCTCGCACAGTCTATTAGGAGTATTGCAAACAGACAAGTTGACAAGGTCAAGGTTGCTGTTGACCTGAACAGTACATCAATCACAGACACCCCTGTTGTCAATCTCTCCGGCTGTACTGTTGATAATGCCCCGGTCACAGGAGCAATCAGTGGCACTGTGGTTAATTTCCGTTACAAGTTTGATTTAGAAAGTATCACCGTGCAGTTTTTGATAATGCGAAATAACTACACATACAAGCGTAGTTATAGTACATCAAACGGTTGGTCAAGCTGGGTGCTTGTGGCTGACGATTTGTCACAGTATCTCAAAACAGCAGATTTGCCTACTACAATCCTCAGCGACACCCCCTCCGACACAAAAACCTATCCCAGCAACAAGATTAACGAGCTTCTTGGCGAAAAGGAAAGCCTTGGCAACAAGGCTGACCCCGGTGGAAACGGTGAAAAACACATCAAGTACCCAAGCCTTGCGTATCTTGAGAAGTACAATTACAACAAAATCGAAACCGATACTTTGCTAAATGGCAAAGCGGATAAATCAGCAGTAGATAACAACACATATGACTTGTCTATGCTGATGTCGTCACTTGTCAAAACATCAACAGGTACAGGTATTGTCAATCTGAAGAACACAGCCGAGAACGGAATTTTAAAGGTCACATCCGACAGCGGTGTTACTTGTAAGAATAAAAACATATTCGAGGATATAACCGCTAACGGTATTCAAAAAACTAGATGTAATGTGAGTTACGATAACGGTACATATACAGTTGAATATACAGGCGATGGAAACAACACATTTTTCTTTGGTGTGAATGTTGGAACTGGCAATCCTTATGCACCCTACTTAGGCGAGAAACTTAAATACAACAAGAATTTAAGTTTTAGAATTAACTGTGACAAGCTCACAAGGTCGGGCTGTTATATTACATACTTTAACGCTGATGGGTTATCAATCCTTGAAAAGAATTATAAGACAAATACTGAGTACAAAATCGAAGATGTTGAGGGTGCGGAATTTTTCACGATGAGAATAGGCTTTGACTATAACAACGGTACTTTCGCAACAGGTGATATTTTGCACTTTAGCGTACAGATTGAGTATGGTGACACAGTGTCAGACTTTGTATCACCACGCTCAAACACAGAAAATCTCTCTTATGAGGGTGTTACGAATGTTATAAGTGACGGCGAAATCACAGTTGAGTATGTGCCTGATGTGATGTCCTATATCGACAACAAATGCAACGAGATTGCAACTGCTTTAATTGCAAGCGAAAGCGAGGTGAATTAACAATGAAGTTCAATCTAAGAAACTTTGTAATGAGAACATTGGAAACTATGAAAAACAAGCTTGATGAATATCAAGTAAGGTCTTATGCTCTCTCTTGGTACAGCAAGGGTGTCCTAACTGACGAGGATATGACAACAATTGACGGCTGGTATGCAGTTGAGGAAACCACAGAGCAAGTAGAAGATGTGGAGGTGCCAAATGAATAACGAAGAAATCGCTATGAAGATTGCTGAACACGACAACCGCATAAAGGTTAGTGAACACAGGATTGACGACCTTGAGAAAATCAGCAACAGCATACAATCATTAACTATATCAGTTAATAAGTTAGCTCAATCTATTGCCTATCAGGGTGAACAGATTAAGCTCCAGGGGGATAAGATTGACAATATCGAAAAAGCAAAATCTGATAACACACAGTATTACACACGGCTTATAATTGGTGGATTGATTACTGCAATTATTGGTTTTGTTATTGGCAAAATTTTTTGATGAAAGGATGATACATATGAAAAACAACTTTAAAGAATGGCTCAAATGTGCAGGAATAAGAGCAATCAAGACTGTTGCCCAGACAGCGGTGTCAACAATCGGTGTGTCTGCTCTGATGTCAGAGGTCAACTGGCTTGCTGTTTGTTCTGCCTCTCTTCTTGCTGGCATACTTTCTCTGCTTACATCTGTAAGCGGTCTGCCTGAAATCAAGGAGGAAGAATAATGAGTTATAATCTAATCAAAAAACACACTAAGGTTAATTATAGCAAAGGCAACAGCGGAAGAAAGTACATTGTTTTGCACTACACCGGCAACAAGACCGACACCGCCGCCGCCAATGCCAACTATTTTTATGATGTAAACAGAGATGCCTCTGCTCATTATTTTGTTGACGATAACAATGTGTATGAAGTTGTGTCACCTGACAACACAGCTTGGAGTGTTGGTGTTAATTACGGCACTAATAATCTATTTGGCAAGTGTACAAACAGCAACTCAATTAATATTGAGATGTGCTCCGCAAACGGCAAAATCAGTGACAAAACATTTGCCAATGCAGTAGCACTTACAAAGGTTTTGATGAGTGAGTACAACATACCTGTGTCAAGAGTGGTAAGACATTATGATGTATGCAGTAAGCAGTGCCCAGGTTGGAAAGGCTGGACAGGTTCAGATACTTCACTATGGAAGAAGTTTAAATCTGCTCTTACTGATACTTATGTCAAAGTCAAGAAGTATGTAGGCTTGTACAAAAAGGCTTATACTGACCCTGTGGGAGGCTCTAACGATAAAATTTTAGTTATTCCAAAGGGAGCAAAGGTTAAGTTTTTATATGACGATAAAACAGGTTGGTCTTGCGTTGAATATAAGGGTAAGAAAGGCTTTATTGTTAACAGCCAAATTAAGAAGTCAGGTCTTTCAAAATACCCACAAAGGATAGTTCCCAAGGGAACAACTTACAAGCGTGTGAAGTCCGGCAAGATTGCATACACAAGAACTCTCAAAAAGAAAACAAAATTCAAGATTATTTGCTACATTGAAAGTGGCAAGTACAAGGGTTACTACTACTGCTACAGAAACCACAAGTATTACTATATAAAGTTTTAAAAAATGGGGTAACGGTTTGTTACTCCATATGAAGTCGCATTTTGCTACCCCACACAAAAATTATCCCCCAACTACTTCAATTTGAGGTGGTTGGGGGAATTTTTTATTTACAAAAAAAGATTATGTGATTATAATTATATATAGAACATATGTTTGTTAAAAAGTTCTGGAGGGCACTTCAAAACATAACATATTACACAAAAATATAATGATATTATTATGTAAAATAATAAAAATGGGGATTGTAGATGAAAAAATATAAAATTATATTGTCTTTTTGTAAAAAACAGTGCTATAATGAAGAAAAAATAGATAAAGGAGGATTGTATCATATGGCTGAAGCTATTAATATTGCTAATTATATTATTAATGAATATACTAAGCAAGATATAACGATCACTAATCTTAAACTACAAAAAATGCTATACTATATACAAGGATACAGTTTAAAAAAATTTAATGAAAAAGCTTTTTCTTCTGAAATACGGAACTGGCCTTATGGTCCAGTTATTCCTGATGTCTATTTTGAGTTTAATGGCTATAGAGGAAATCCAATTTATTTAGACCAGGATTTTGACATAAAATCTATTGCTATTAGTGGTGAACTAAAATCTATTGTTGATGATATAATCGACAGATGTAAAGATGAAAGAGCCTTTGATTTGGTGAAAAAAACCCATGCTGAAGAACCTTGGAAGAACACCGAACAAAATGAAATAATAACTGAAAAGAGTATGAAAGAGTATTTTTGTGCTAATGATCCTTTAGGGATAAGTGAGTGGTGATTTTTGATTGGAAAAGGATAAATTACTATTGACTAATATTTTGGATGAAATTATTAATAATCCTACGGATACTGAAGATTATGTTATTCTGGATGAATTAAAAAGTATTTATACTACTGGTTATAGACATTCGTATTATGAACTGTCAACATACATCGGGAAACTTTCACTTGACGAAAGTGATATGCTTGAAACTAAGCTGTTTTCTTTACTGGAGGTCTGTGACGACAATCCTAATTATGATGAAATAAAAAATTCACTACAGAAGTTGGTAGATCATGTTAGCTTAGAAGGTTTGAGGCTGTCTCGTTTGAAAGAAATGGAGTATAAAACTATTAAAGCTACCAAAAATGTAGATGTGATTTCTCAAAGATGCAAAGATGAAATAAAGGAAATTGATGCGCTAAAACAGAGTGTAAACAATATTCATAAAGATACTATAGGGATTCTTGGAATCTTTGCTGGATTAGTAATAGGTTTTATGGCAAGTTTTCAACTTTTGGCTGATTCTTTGAATGCGATAAATGAAATTAGTTTTTTTAAGGGGATCGCATTCTTTTGTGTAATTGGTACGATAATGTTTGATTGCATATTTTTACTTATTTTTTCTGTCGCTAGAATATCGGGTAGGAGTTTAGCTCTTCGTTGTAAAAGATGTGAGTGTAATGACTGCAAAAAATGCAATCACTCAATTACTATAATACATAAAAAATATCCGTATGTAATATGGTATAATGCAATTATGCTTTTAGTGTTTATTGTATGCGTTGTTTTAAATACATTTGTGGTTATTTAATGAATAAAAATTTACACCTAAGAAAAATCACCTTATAATATCAGAGTGTATGAGGTGTATTTATCAAAATTTTTGCAATATTCCCCAGCCATCAAGCGGTGTCTGGGGTGTTTTTTATTGATATAATCATAACTTTTGCAGTACGCTCCGCCATATTGTGTGATTATTATTTTTGCAAGCCGGGGGTTGGTCTGCTTTATTCTAACGGGGTATTGCAGTCTTTTTTCATAAACAAACATTACATAACCTCCCAAGGCCATGGGCCTTTAATCCACTGTACGGGGCTTGGTGAATCTTTGCTTGTCAAAGGACCGTATTCTGCCTCATATTTTTCTCTTAATGGTCTGTATATATTGTCAAGTTCATCAAACTTTGCCATTGCCTCGGTAGAGTCGGGGTGGGTGTCCAGGAATAATCTTAACTCGAACATAGCAAAGGATACAGAAGAAAGCTTTTTAAGAAGTATATCTCTTTCAGTCATTTTTCATTTCCTCCATACATTTTTCTCCGTAAAATGGTTTATCTAAAGTGGGAAACAGCGTACCTGTTTCAAAACCGTGGGGTACGGAATACATACGGGGGTTGTTGCTTTGATAGGGAACATATGCCATAGCTTCGGAATAATCCCGTGGAAAGGGGGTTATTCCATAGCTCCTGAATATTTCATCAACCACATTAATTCTCCTTTTTTGGTTTATCTTGTTAAGGTGTATATTACCTCTGATTACATAATATGTCCGAAGTTGTGGCAGGTGAAAGGAGAGGTGTAGGTTGAGAGAATTTTTATTTTGAATAGAAAATAAAAAAGTCCGAAAAAATCGGACCTTTTAATGTTGAAAATTTGAAATTGTTTTAATGGTGTTTTTATGCAGATTCTATTTCGTAGGTAAAGCCTGCGTCGGTAATAGCCTTAATTGTGTCCTCTATTCCTTGACCGTCTGCGGTGAGGTAGCCTGAGGCAAAAATGGAG
>JAXESA010000130.1:0-3780 GCA_034116205.1 Ruminococcus sp.
AGCCGCCTGCAATGATGTCGGCGAGAACTTATAAGGCAAAGTTTATTGAGCCGCTTATAGCCCGCTTTAAGTCGCTAATCAGCACCTTATTTGCACGATATTTCAAGGCATTGGACAGTTACCACAGATTGAACATCACAAACGGAAACCTATATCGTGAAAATGAAAAGCTATCGAAAGTTAATGAAAAATTATCACGAGAGAATGAAAATCTGCGTGCGGAAAACAGGGATTACAAACTTCTCCGCAAAGTATTTGGTCATAAACAGATTGACAATTTGCTTGATAGTGCAAAGTTGGAAAAACAGTCTAAACAGCGTGAAAAACGCTTTAGAAATTATAAAGATGAAAGGTAGGAAAACACAATGAAACAGCATTTTACAGACGAAAAAACGGGAATCCGCTACACCTTGCAGGGAGATTATTATCTGCCCGACCTTGCGTTACCCGCTGAAGAACAACAGCCAATCGGTATATGGGGACAACGACATTTGCGACACATCAAGCAAAATCGAAGGGTGCTATACACCAATTTGCTGACAAACGGTAAGTTGAACAATTACCTCGCTGATATTGACAAACAGGCGGAAGAAATGTTTTTCCAGCTGGTAAAAGAACTCGCTGAAAAAGAAGGTGTAACCGAAGAACTCAAAGTCGATAATCAAATGGCGTGGGTTGGTCGAATGAATAACATCCGCAGCAGAGCCACCGAGGTCGTGAATACAGATTTTATTTACACCTAACCGGTAAACAGCGGCAGGGAGCAATCTCCGCCGCCGTTTTTTTACCAAATTGAAAAGTTTTTAATCTCGTTTTCAGAAAAACCGATCCATTTCAAACTCATCTTCTTAATAAGCTTGTCGAGAAGAAGAATATAATATTTTACCTTTGAATCGGTCTTAAAATCATAATAATAAGCATATCCATGTGCAACAGTACGCCTGATTTCTTTGATATCATCACTTATTATTTCCGCAGATTTGTTTGTGCCAGTTAGCAATTCTGGAAAGAGGTTAAAAGCATATATCAATTCTTTTTTTAGTGAAAAGCTGCTGTCTTGAGCTTTCTTGTGTTCAAGCTTATCAAATAAGTACTCAAATGACATTATTTGCTCAACAAAACGCTGAGGGGAAAACATAGTGTCGAGAGTACCTAAATGACCTAACGGTACGCTCGTTGTTATCTTATTGCCGGAATCTAACGCCATGTTGTTCAGTATTTTAGGTATATACTTCATAACATCAAACTCATAAAAGAAACCATCGTTCCCTGAAACTGCTTTCTCGGACACAAGCGGGCAGTAAAACCAGCCGGCTTTGTGTCCTTTGCTATACAAGGTAATACGTTTGAAAGACACTTCTGAGTGAGAAGTCATAAACATTGCAAGGCGATTCAAAACCACGGAGATATCAGAGCACTCCTGAATGGTTTTGCTATGAAGTGGGATCTTTATTTCGCCTTTTTTATCGTAATCTTCTAAGAGCCCTAATTTATTATCATATCCAATAAGGAAAGATAACTCATACTGTCTATCTTGCATTGAAAAGGGAATCTTATATACTTCTTTAGGTTCTAGGGAAAAATTGATGCCTTGCCTGACCATATCTATGTAATTGTACTGATACCTAAACACATCATCAAGGAATGATGATTGCACACCGATGGTATCGTAATCCTCATCGCGATCAAACATATTGATGATATAGCATCGTAGATAACAGGTACTACCCATAGAGTTTTCCACTAAAAATGTTGCATTTCTTCCAGAACCGCCGTTGTAAAAACATTGCCCAAGAAGTATAAAGTTATCCTTGAAGTTGTATTCTTTGCAAAAATCGTTCAGAATCGGCCCATCAGTGAATAACTCCATACGATAATTTTCAATCACAAACGGAATCTTACTGTCATTGAAATACACGAATCCTTTATCCATTGAATCACTTCCTGTTGTTCTTTACAGTATGGTGTTATGCAATACTAAGTTTTGTAACAGTATTAGCTTCTAATACATCTTTTGTTTCATTATCTTGGAATATTTTGAAACATAAATATCGTATCAAAAGAGAGGCCTCGTCCTCTGTTGTGATTGCAAAATTTCCGTTGCTGTCAAGCGGTAAATGTAGCATGTCGGCAACTGCTTTTCTGCTTCGTTTATTTTTTATTCGGTTAATTCTTTCCGGCTTAAGCGTAATGAATGTGCGAGATGATTTGTATTGCGAAGCCAAAGATTTGAAAGTATCTACGTTACTAAACACATTTGTCCCGGCTATTTCATCTATTGCACCCTTCTTGACTTTTGCCATCGTTTTTTCGAGGTTGAAAACAGTTTCAAAGGTGTGATTAAAAGTGTACATTGCGCCCTCGTAGGCAATAAAGTCAACCGTTAGATATAGCCTGCAGACATCGTCGGTTATTAAATCCAATTCATCGTTGGCATTTGCGGAAAAGACAACAGATTTCTTGTTTGTTAATTTTGTAATCGGATTTGCAACCTTAACAAAAGTTACAGGTTTATCCCCATCTTCAGAAGGCTGCCCACATAGTATGTAACCGTTAATTTTACCTTTGATTTTTTGGTCGGAAGATGTAGCAACCGCTTGTGTAAACAGCTTCCATTGTTCAGAAACAAGTTCGTTTGTTAATAACAGTTTATCACAAGACACTTTACTGTTTTCACCGTCATAATCTTGTACTTCGCTGATTTGGTCAACTTGATAAGTTTTAGTGGCATTTAATAGGTTTCTCGCATACTGCAAAAGATAGATGTCGTTTTTAAATCTAACTTTATTTGTCTTGAATGGCTGCTTTGCTCTTTTGTCAATTTTGAAAAAATACAGAGCCCAGCTATAGCTATCTTTTTGTGCTGATGTGCAGATATTATTTAATACATTTTTGCTCATTGTTTTCCACCTCTATCTACTGTGATGTAAATATAGTTTTCAAAATCCCAGTATGGAACTTCATTACCTTCTTCTTGCGTCAGATCTATCTTGCTGATAACAATGCTGTCGTGATAAATATGATTCTCATTGGCGACCATACATTCAAAATCGCACGTGTATATGCGATATCCTTTGAATTCCAAAAGAATGTTTGTGTATATATTATTGTTTCTAATACAAAGGTACGCCAATACCAAAAAGTAAATCAAAAACAATACTAATTTCTGTGGGTCACCAAAATCAAACGCTATCATCGGGAGAATATATGCAAGCAAGAACTCTGAGGACAGTTTGTTTGCTTTTGTAGCTTTCTTCACAGTTCCCTTTGGATGAGTGCTTTTAATAGTCAATTTCTTCTTGAGGAAAGAATTTATGCCAACTATGCTGCTTATCACCAAAAAAGCTATTACAATAACGCTTATCACTTGAACGCTACTGCTACATAGTATATTTTTCAAGTTTTCAAGCATTTTTCTTTTATCATCCCATTTTTCTAAAGCCAGCGAAACAATATTCCAAGCATCAAGAACAACAATTGATAGCCATAGTGGAATAAAAGATGTAACAAACATATCCCATTTGAATTTTTGCCACATAATCTTATCACCTCAAATTCTATCTCCATACGGTAAAGATTTTATATAGTTTTCCATGAAGCAAAAATCCGGTTTATTATCGGTTGTTGCAGGTAACATTATTACCTCAGATAAGTATTTATCCTCTGTAACTTTTCGACCGTACGTATATTTATATCTATTAGCCATAAGTACAGTTTTCAAGAACAGAAAAACACTATGATTTTTATGATGATCATCTTTTAATGTTAGTATTTTTGCAG
>JAXESA010000131.1:0-3403 GCA_034116205.1 Ruminococcus sp.
CAGGAAATTCAAATAAACTCCCCGGCATAGATTTGCTTGGTGTTCAGATTCGTTATGAGGATGAGGACGAAAACTATCCAAATGGTAGGGGAACAGGCTCAGGTCAGGCACTTCACTTTGACACAGACGGACTAAGATTCATCACCTGTATAAAGGAGGATATTCTCAGCCAGACAAATACATTGTTCAAGAAAACTTATAGCTCATATACCAAGAAATCCCTAAGATACGGTTATGTATTGGCAAAAGAATCCACCGCCAACGGTAAACTGAGTAACGGTGAAACTCTTGAATATAAGGACAGCAATGTTAACGGTGTTGACACAACAGGTAAATACAACTTTGTTCAAAATGTTGACTGCACAAGCAAGGTTGGGGGATACAACACAAGTACAACTATCCTTGACCACAAGAACTATAGTAAATACAGAATTTACTCACTTGTAATATCCTATAATACAACAGGCAAAACTGACGCACAGATTGAAAGTGCTAAAAAACAGAATGTTGTTGCAAGGCCATATCTCCGCTATCAGGACTCAAACGGTCTTTACAGAACATATTATCAGGACTACACAGGAACAAAGGTGTATGGCGGATGCAGTACCAACTATAAAGCAACTTGGGATTACCTGAATGGTAAGGGATATTTCCCTGAAAAATAAATTCGGAATATTAATTGATTTTTACGGTGAATTAAATGAAGATTGCAGATAGAATTATAATACTTGTTATGCTGTTGTGTATGGTGGTGTTTTTGCCCGGCTGTGGCTGTTCTGCTGAAAATGATACTGAAACAAAGTCGATTAGTACATCGGTATCAAGTGAAAGTACAAGTAGCACAGGTCAACAGGTGAGTAACAGCAAAAGTGAGGTCGGCGAAAATAACAGGGACACAAAAAATCAAGCGAACAGCAATAGTGGTTCTTCTTCCACTTCCAACAGTCAGTTGACTACATCTTCAAACAAAAAATCCTCTGTTTCAACTGCAAAGAAAAAATCCTCTGTTTCAACTGTAAACAAAAACACCGGTTCAACAGGCAAAAGCGCAACTGCTACTACTACAAGTAAAAATATAAGTAGTACAAAAAGCAGTACAAAACCAACTGAAAACACTAAAAATTCCGAAAAATTCCAGACTGTTCCAAGTACAAATAATGATAATGCACAGGTGAATTTCTATGATTTGTCGTAAGGTAAAAAAATTAATTATCTTTAATATTTCTGTTGTTTCAGCCATTATGCTTTTTGTTGCGTGTGCTGTTTCTGTGGGTGCTGTCCAAAATGATAAGGCTTTTTCGGGAACAGACTCTATTATTTACGGTGACGCCAACAACGACGGTAAGGTGGATATAAGGGACTGCACATATATTCAGAAATGTATAAATAAAAGTGTTGTACCAGAGGATTACAACTACTACATAACAGTAGCTGATGTGAATCAGGATTCCGGAGTCAACATTAAGGACACCACAGTTTTACAGAAGTATATAAACGGTTTGTATTCAACCATTCCCATCACTCCCGACACCCCAAGACCTACCGTGATTTATACGACTACCACCACCCAAACGACTACCCCAACTACACCCCCTCCTGTTAACGATGACGAGGGATACAATAATCATGTTTATAAGCCATAATAAAATGCCACACAATGGGTTAACTCAAAACTCATTGTGTGGCGTTTTTTTATTAATCTATTTCTTTCTTTGAGGGGATTATCCTACTTATGGGAATAATACTTCCTATGAATGATGCAATTATCAGCCACGGTATTACTCTTAATGGGAAACATAGCAAAAGTAACAAGGTGACAGCAAAAGGCTTTCGCATAATAACCCCAAGAACACCGGCTGTAACAACACCTATGCAAAAGGCGTAGTTAAGCCCTGTAAGGATTGCTAATGCGCACCCTATGCTTACTCCGCTGAAAATTACCGGAAAGAAGTGTCCGCCTCTCCAGCCGGATTTAATACATATATTTGTAACGAGCAACTTTAGTACCCCTGTGACGATTAATACCCAAGGTGCAAATTCCTTGTAAGTGACTATGATTTCTCCCATGCTTTCCTCACCGGAAAACATTGTCATGGGGAAGTATGTTCCAATAACACCTAATATCAATCCGCCAAGCATAGTACTTATTACTATTCCGATTTTTTCCTGTAACTTAGTGAAGAAAGCTTTTGTGAATCTGTCAAATAATAGGTATAAGACGCCAAACACCACTCCCACAAGTGCAAGAGGAATACCAAAAATTTGTTCCTTACCGGTGATTTCGGCATACTCAATGTGTGGCATCCCAATTCCTCCGCCAAACATACTGTTTAGCAGAGAAAACACACCAAAGGCTGACATTACAGAAACGACTATGTAGATTGTTTTTGAGAATTTTGAAAGGGTGATTTCTTTGTCATAGTCAACCTTTTCTTCTATGGGCATAACCAGTCCGAAAAGCGGTGCGCCAAAGATTGTACCAAGCGCAGAGCTTAGTCCTATCTTTGTAATATCCTTTAAATATACATCTGCATACTTGATTCTGTCACTAACCCAGTAGCAAAGCCCAACGATAACGCCGGTAAGTCCTGCCTCAGGACCGATACTGCCTCCGAATAAAAGAGGTAAAAGTGCCGCTATACAGATTACAAAAACATTGTTGTATGGGTAATATTTGTCCTTTTTAACCTTTCCCATAACCGTTTCCAGCTCTTCGGGATAAGACCCGAAAATCTTTTGGAATATTCCTATAATAAGACCGCCCAAAAGGCACACTATGATTGTGTAAAATGGGATATGAACAGTTTCTTTAGTCCATTCCCAAACAAAGCTGATTCCTGTGTTTAGTAGCTTGAGGAATAACCAAATGATTCCCGCAATTATGCCACCCATAAATCCACACATTAAAACTGAAATTGATTTTTTGATAAAAGCGTTGTTTTTCATACCAAAATCCCACTTTATAAGTTTTTCTTAAATTCTATCATACAATAAATCTTATAGCAAGATATTATGGAAATACTGATTAAATCACGCAGTATGGTAAATTATTGATAGACAAGTGTTTGCAGTAGTGATATGATATTTGTAAAACAATTGATTGATAAATCGGAAGTTGTGAAGGTGAATTAAATGTTTAGACCAATTCGAAAAAAGAAAAATGAAATCAGTATAGACGCAGCGAAAGAACTTCTTCGTTGTTCTCGTCGTGGCATACTGGCGGTTAATGGTGATAATGGTTATCCCTATGCTATACCGATTAATTATATGTATGATGCAGACGCAAATAAGATTATTTTTCATGGAGCAAAAGCAGGTTATAAGGTGGATTGTTTGAAAGTATGTGACAAGGTTTGTTTTACTATATGCGGTAATGAAAGCATTAAAGGAGAACCGTGGGCAC
>JAXESA010000132.1:0-22963 GCA_034116205.1 Ruminococcus sp.
TTTGTTCTCTTGTTAACAGTTTCGTCTGTTTCGCCAAAGTACTGTCTTCTTTCGCTGTGGCCGAGAACAACATAAGGAACGCCCATTTCAGCAAGCATCTTTGGAGAAATTTCTCCTGTGAAAGCACCGCTTTCTTCCCAGTGGCAGTTCTCTGCACCGATTTTAATGTTTGTACCCTCAGTTGCCTCAAGGGCTGCTGTAAGGTCAACGAATGGTACGCAAGCGATTACTTCGCAGTCTGCGTCCTTAACCATAGGAGCAAGCTCATTGAGGAGAGCCTTTGCCTCATTTGGAGTTTTGTTCATTTTCCAGTTACCTGCAATAACTGCACTTCTTTTACTCTTATCCATTTTAAATATTCCTTTCTAACGGCATAACGCCTTATATGTAATGTTAGGGCGAACAGTTGTCCGCCCTAAAAATCAACAAATTTAATTACTTGTCAGCAATTACATCAATGCCGGGGAGAACCTTACCCTCTAAGTATTCAAGGGAAGCACCGCCGCCTGTTGAGATGTGGCTCATCTTGTCGGCAAAGCCAAGCTGGATAACAGCAGCTGCTGAGTCACCGCCACCGATGATTGTTGTTGCGTCTGTTTCTGCAAGAGCCTTAGCAACAGAGATAGTACCTGCTGCAAGAGTTGGGTTTTCAAATACGCCCATAGGACCGTTCCAAACAACTGTCTTTGCTGACTTAACAGCCTCTGCAAAGAGCTTCTGTGTTTCTGTGCCAATGTCAAGACCTTCCATATCAGCAGGAATTTCTGTTGCCGGAACAACCTGTACTTCGATAGGTGCGTCGATTGGATTTGGGAACTCCTTAGCAATAGTTGTATCAACAGGGAGAAGTAGCTTTTTGCCAAGCTTTTCTGCCTTGTCCATCATATCCTTACAGTAGTCAATCTTGCTGTCGTCAACAAGTGAAAGACCAACTTCATAGCCCTTAGCCTTAAGGAATGTGTAAGCCATACCACCGCCGATGATAAGTGTGTCGCACTTTTCAAGGAGGTTAGAGATAACATTCAGCTTGTCTGCAACCTTTGCACCGCCCAGGATAGCAACAAAAGGTCTAACAGGTGTTTCAACAGCGTTGCCAAGGTAGTCAATTTCCTTCTGCATCAGGTAACCAACAGCTGTGTCCTTGATGTGGTTTGTAACACCGGCAGTTGAGCAGTGTGCTCTGTGAGCAGAACCGAAAGCGTCCATTACAAAGCAGTCAGCCAAGGAAGCAAGCTCCTCTGAGAATGGCTCAAGATTCTTTGTTTCTTCTTTTCTGAATCTTGTATTCTGAAGAAGAACAACATCTCCGTCCTTCATTTCAGCAACAGCCTTCTTTGCATTTTCGCCAACAACCTCGTCGTCAGCAGCAAATACAACATCCTTGCCAAGAAGCTCGGAAAGTCTTACTGCAACAGGAGCAAGAGAGAACTTTTCCTCAGGACCGTTCTTTGGCTTGCCAAGGTGTGAGCAAAGGATAACCTTGCCACCGTCATTCATAATCTTTTTGATTGTTGGCAGAGCAGCAGTAATTCTGTTGTCGTTTGTGATAACACCGTCCTTAAGAGGTACGTTGAAGTCACAACGGCAGAGAACCTTTTTGCCTGCGTAATTGACATCATCAACAGTAACTTTGTTTAAACCCATATTTTATACATCCTTTCAAATGATTTGCATAAATAAATATCTGTTTTAGACATAATAATAAATATCCGTATTCAGACACATTAATTATATAACAACATTGTAATATTTTCAATAGTTATTGGGATATTATCTGTATTTTTTGCGATTTTTTACATAATACACAATATATGAAGTGAAGTAGGATATAATAAAGTATAAAAATAAATTTAGAGAGAATTTTATGTAAAAATAAAGTGTATTTAATGTGAAAAATTCGCCCTAAATTCCTTCATCCCAGCTGTGGCGGTGGAGGTTTCCGTGGGTTAGCAAATCGGGATAATCCCATTGCCTTAGTACCTCATATGTTGCTATTGCAACAGAATTGCTAAGGTTAAGACTTCTTGCGTCCTTGACCATTGGTATCCGTACACAGCTTTCCTTGTGCTGTAACAGCAAATGTTCGGGAAGTCCTCTTGTTTCCTTGCCAAAAAGCAGGTAGCAGTCGTCGGGATATTCTACATCCGTGTGTCTGTTAAGAGCTTTTGTAGTGTAGAGAAAGTATTTTTTGTCCTTGGTTTTTTCCAGAAAATCATCAAGACTGTCATAGTAGGTTATGTCAAGAAGATGCCAGTAGTCAAGTCCGGCTCTTTTAAGGGTTTTGTCATCCACAGAAAATCCAAGTGGCTTAACGAGGTGAAGTCTTGCCCCTGTAGCGGCACAGGTTCGAGCAATATTTCCTGTGTTCTGTGGGATTTCCGGTTCAACCAAAACTATATTTAGTGTTGCCAAAATTATCACCTCTATACTCATTAGGAAAAATCTAAGACAATTATATCACAACTGAAAAGTTATTACTATACTCTGTATGGAAAAAGTGGGAAAGGGTGGATTTCATTTTCTCTAATAGCCAAACTATATGTGTGGATAATAATTTTGAGGAGGTGGAAATGTGAGTAACTCAGGATTATTCAAGGGTGTTTGTTTTGGCGTTGTGTCGGGAATTGCAATGGGTATGATTGGCGAGAAGATGATGGAAAGCAAGATGAAAAAGCCAATGAAGAAGAAAATGAACAGGGCAATTCACGCAATGGAAGAAATGGTGGACACAGCGTCATATATGTTTAAGTAAAAACTCCCCCATTTGCCTGTGCAAATGGGGGTAAGCTATAATCAGTCCTTTTTCATTACATATTCCTTGATTATTTTCAAAATCAATACCCCTGTTATCAGGGCAGTGATTTCAAAGAGAGCATAGGAAAGTCCTGTGATAATGCTATAAATTAATGCAATAATTGTTACAACCACCGAAACAGCTACAACTATAAACTTTACCATTTTGTTTTCCTTTGCAATCTGTGTGAACAGATAGTAGAAAAAGAAGAATAGTGAAAGTATCACAGGAGTAATTCCAAGAAGTATCAAAAGTGTACCGTTATACAGGTTTGTAAAGTATGTATTTCCGCCAAAAAGTGTAGTATGCTCCTTGCCGAGTACAGTCCCTAGGGTGTCTAACATATGTGAAATGCTAAAGAGATTTTCGGTGTCGATATAGTTATAAACAATGTGGAAATTCCTAAAGCAGAGAATAAACAGCAGGAAAATTCCCGCAGGGAGAGCCAGGAAAATTAACAGTCTTAAAAGAAGTGACGGAAAATAATGCTTTATCATTGGGAAGAGGTAGCTTTTGCTGTGACTTTCTCTTAAAAATCTTCCTGTTGAGCCTAATGAATAGAGCCAAAGTCGTAATAGATATATGGCGATAATCACCGTAAGGATAAAGGAAATTAAAGCGATAAAATCATTGACTGCCATATTCCTTTCGTCATAATCAACTCTCTCAAAGTTGTCTATCCCTGCATAGTAGAATCGTCTTGAAGCAATTGTATTGTCAATACAGCTTATTGTGTCAATTTTAAGGTTTTCGTAATTATCAAAGGCGGAGTAGTTGATGTAAATTCTCTCTTTTCCGTCTTTAAAAAGGTTGTTCAGCCAGTCGTTTTTGTCGTCGTAAATTCCTGTTACCCTGTATCTTTCGCCATCAAGCTTAAAGGTTTTTCCAATGGCTGTTTTTCCGTAGAAATGCTTTTTTGCAAAGGTTTTGCTGATAACAGCAGTTTTGCTGTTATTTTTAATCATTTCCGCTGTTATGCCATCGCCCTCAACTGAAATATTGTTGTAGGAAAGGTAGTTTTCGTTTATCAGCACAGGTGTTACGGTTTTGTCCTTAACGGTTTTACTGTCAAGGTCACCGCATATGGCTATGTCCCTTAGTTCATCATAGGTTTTTAAAATGTTTTCATAATCCTCAACGGTAAAGTTTGATTTGCCGGAGGATTTAACAAGTTGCAGGCTTTTTATTGTGTTTTTGGTTTGCTCTTTGTAGTTGTTCAGAACAGATGTAAAAGTGCAGATTGAAATGAGTAATGCAACGGAAACGACAGCAAGAGTGATAATTTTTGATTTTTTCATATTATGTCCGCCTTTACCAGTACTTGATCTCCAACCTTGATGTCCTTGTTGCTGTGGCAAATTGTTAGTATTCCCACATCAAGCCTTTGGATTTCTGTCTGAACACCGTTTGTGTCTAATATTGTAACAGGCTGTGAGGCAACAATGTAATTGCCCTGACTGTTCTTTACAAGGTAATAAACCTCATCACCGTGTATTGATGAGCTTGGCACAAGGGTGTTGTAGCCCTCGTAGGCTGACTGTTTTTGCAGTGTTCCTGTGTTAGAAAAGGATGCTGTGACGGTGGGGTACAGCAGGGAGTCAACCTTAGCAGAAAAATAGGTTAATCCCCCAAGCAAAATGAAAAATATAGCGGCAAAGGCGATAACTCCCCTTATGAATTTTTGGTGAAATGTCTTTTTCTTTTCCATAGCTAAATCCTCGAAAATGAGCTTCGCACATCCTTTTCTCCCAAGAAATAGATGATTAAAGCGGGAATCATAAACATTACTCCACAGGCGAACACAATGTCTATGTTTGCTGTGCTTGCCGACAGAGAAACAGACAAGGGGTACTTTGCCTTGTCGGTAAAGTAGATAAGGGGTTGTTCAACCACACCCCAGGTGTCAACAAATGTGAGCAGAGCAAGGGATATAAGTCCGCCTCGTATTTGGGGTAAAATAATCTGAAAGAATATCCTTATATATGACGCACCGTCAACCCTTGCCGCCTCAATGGAGGTGTCGGAAACATACCTTACGCTTTGTCTTAACAGGCATATGCCAAAGGCTGAAAATGTGCCGGGCAAAATTATGCTCATTACATTGTTCAGCAGATTGATTTTCTGATACATAAAGTAGCTTGGTACAAGGGTTACCTGAATGGGCAATATAAGTAAAATCATATACACAAAGAAGATTTTATCTCTGCCGGGGAATTTCAGCTTGCCAAAGGCAAAGGCTGCAAGGGAAGAAACAACAAGCTGACCTATAACGGTGGGGAGTGTGATGATAACAGAGTTCCAAAATTCGCTGAGGTATTTGCTGTTTCTGAAAAACACCTTGTAGTACTGCTCCAAGGAGAAATCCTCGGGGAACAGCTTTAGTGAAGCGTAACTGCCTGTTGTAAAGTCCAGCATCTTACTGACCTCTTTGCCGGACATAAAGGAGCTGATAATCATATACACCACAGGAAAAAGGAAGATAATTGTGAGTATTATGAGAAGTGTATATTTTAGGATGGTTTTAATTTGAAGTTTCTTTTTCATTATTTTCCTCATTCCAGATAATCGGATTTGCGTTCATAAAGGAAGAATATAAGCATTAGTCCTATGAAGATAAGTGACATTACAATAGCCGAGGATGCAAGCTGTGGGTAATTAAAGTTGTTGTAGTTGTTGTTGATAAAGTTTTGCAAAAAGTAAATATTTTCGTTTGGATATGTGCCAAACAGGGAAAATGACTCCCTGAACATTCTAAAGGAATTGATTACCGCCATTAAGAATACAAAGAATGTTGTGGGGGTGATAAGGGGAAGTGTGATTTTGATTGTGGTTTTAAAGCCACTTGCACCCTCAAGGTAGGCACTTTCGTGTACCGACTTTGGCAGATTTGCAAGTCCTGCTGTAAAGAGTATCACACAAAAACCGCAGTTTTTCCAAATGTAGATTATTATAATCATCACCATTGAAAAGCCGCTGCTGAAAAATTGAACGGTGTCTATTCCAAGTGAGGACAGAATGTTGTTTACAACGCCGTAATCGTCAAAAAGTAGCTGCCAAACATAGATAAGGGATGCGGCAGGTATTACAATGGGCATCAGGTATGCACTTCTGAAAAAGGCAGATATTTTCTTAAAGCTTGTGAGGAACTTTGCAATTAAAAAGGATATTATCATCAAAAGTGGAATTGCCACTGCGGTGAATATTACTGTGTTCCTTAAAGCATACAAAAATGCTTTGTTTTGAAAAAGATTTATATAGTTGTCAAGCCCTGCAAAGCTTCCCTTTGAAACAAAACTGCTGTAAATACACATAATGTAGGGTATTACATAGAAAACAGCAATTCCTATTAAAGAGGGCAAAAGGAAGATGTATGCCCAGATCACTTGTTTTTTCTCAAATTTCATCTTGCCACCTGTTATTCGTAAAGATAGATTTTTGTTTTGGAGTTTAGGTTGGTAATAAAGTTGTCAACGGAAATTTTACCCTCAAGGTAATCGTCAGTCAAATCTCCGATTACCTTGTCGTTGTAGTAACCGTCCCTCACTTCAAAGGTATTTATGTTCTTGATATGGTTGATATATCTTTCCATAAAACTGCTGTCCTTGGTAATGTGGTTTACCTTATTTTCCTCATACCTCATATCGGTGTAGGCGTTTTTGAAAGCCTCGTTGTTCACCGGCAGGTTGTAGGACGGTCCGTAGGTTGAATCGTAGGAGATGAACCTTTGCATTCTCTCTCCAAGGGAGTATTTTATGAATTTGTACGCCTTTTCCTGCTTATCGGAGTTTGCATTAATCATAAAGCCACAGGTTACAATGCCCCTTGAAATATCCTTGTTTTCTGTAATTCCGTCAATAAATGTGGTTTGCACAGAGTTTGCAACATAGTCTTCAAAGTTATCCCGTTCTTGTTCGTAAACATAGTCGTCAAATAATTTCTGATTATCCTCCCAGCCGTTTAATGGGTCGAACTCCTCGGAGGAGAAGAATTCATTTCCATATTCCTCAAGGGTAACTTGGTCAAGGTCGTAGCTCATAAATGTGTCTGTGCTAATTCCCTGCATATTGTACAGTGCGTAGTTTATGGGGGTGTAAATTCCGCTTTCGGTATTAAAGGAACCCTTTGAAAAAAGGCAGGTGTTGTCGTCAACGGAATGTTCGGTATCTTCACCCTTCATATCCTTTGTTATTAGCTTTTTAAGTGTTTCTATGGTTTCCTTAAATTCCTTTGTGTCAAAGGAGGTTGTCAGCTTTTCCTTGTCAATATTGTCGTTTATGTACTGGAGCAAAATTTCCTTGGAACTTTGGTAGCCTTCCATAAGGCTGACGGTTTTTTCGCTGTTTTGTAGCTTTTCAAAAACATCACCTATGGTTTTGTAGGTGGGTTTTGTAGCTTTGTCAATGCCGTATTGTTGTAAAAGGGAAGTGTTGGTGATAAAGATGTCAGGTCTGTACAGCATTGGCATCATATACCTTTTTCCGTTATAAACCCCGGTGTCCATAAGGCTTTCATTGTAGTTTTTCATATCAAGGGCTTTTTCCGACTTGTCACTTTCAATAAAGGTGTTCATATCCACAAAAGCTCCTTGGTCAATGAGCTTTGATATTGGCAGTTCGTTGTCAAGCACAATAATATCCGGACCGCCACCTGCCATTATCTCGGTGGACATCTGCTGAATCATTCTGTCCCTTGAATCAAACTTTACAACAGAAACTGAATTTTCTCCCTCTCCGTTTAGCATACAGTAGCTGTTGTACATATGAGCCATATCCAGCAGAGGATAGTAGAACATAGTGTCATTATCGTAGTGCATATCCTCGTTGTCACGGTCAACATATGTGTAGATTGTCACCTTGTTTGGGTTTTCTGTTTCCGATGAATTTGTGGTGTTGGAGGTGATGTATTCCTCTTCGCCTCCACAGGCACACAAAAATAATATGGAAACAACAGTGATTATGGATAAAATGCCTTTAAAGAGCTTTTTGTTGTATTTCATAGCTTGTTTACCTTTCGACAATATACCAAAATTATACCATTATTTTAGGTGCAATTAAATAGGAAAATTCTACAATCAAGGTATAACATTAATGTTGAATGTGACTAATAATTTAAGATTGGCACAAATAAAAAACTGCCCCACCAAAAGGTGAGGCAGTTTTCTGCTTTATAGTTTTATATTATTAGTTTGAAACATAGTCTAGAGGGTTTTGTCTGTCGCTTCTCTGGTCACCTGTTCTCACCTCAAAATGTAGGTGATTGCCGGTGGACTGACCTGTTGAGCCGATAGCACAAATTGACTGACCCTGTGACACCTGCTGCCCCTGGCTTACATATACAGAGGAGCAGTGACCGTAAAGGGTTTTGTAGCCGTCACCGTGGTCGATGATTACATAGTTGCCGTAACCGCTGTCGTCATAACCAGCCCATTCAACTGTACCGCCCTTTGAGGCAACAATGGTTGCACCGTAGCAGTCACCGTCTGCAATGTCTATGCCTGTGTGGAACTCGCCACCCTCACGGTATCCGTAGGATGAAGAGATTGTGTGTACAGATGGTACAGGCCAGATAAATCCGGAACTACTTACTTCTCCTGTAGTACCAACAGAGGCGGAACCTCCCTTGCCCTTTGTAACAACCTTGTTAACAGGCTTTTTGATTGTCTTAACATCTGTAATTACAGCGTCGGTCTGAACTCCGTCAAGGAGAGAAATTCTGTAAGTAGTTTTCTGGGTACCATTAACACCCTTTTTGGTAACCTTTTTGTAGGAAGAATCCTTTGTTTTGTCATACTTTACCTTGGTGTCGTAAGGTATTTTCTCTGTTAATACAACATCTGTCTTTACAAGTACCTGGAGGAGCTTTTTGCTCTGTGCTGTCTTGATTATTTCGTCAACTGTTTTGATGTCGCTGTTGTTAAAAATACCTTCTTTTACTTCAACATTGTTGTAAAATCCAATGTCAGACTTATTGTCGTAGTATTCCTTGTCGTCCTTTAGTAATTCATCAAGAGCTGAATTTAGCTCATCATATGAATCACAGGCACCCATGAGCTTTCCGTTGATGTAAAGTCCCGCACAGTTGTTGGAAAGAGAAGTGTCGGTGGAAACCATTGCATTTGAAACCTGATTAGCTGTTGCAGAAGATTCCTCTGTACCCATCATCTTAACCTGATAAACAGGTGTGAAGTTTGCGTCAACATCATCACTAAGCTTGTCGTTGGTAATTTCCTTTGCCTGCTGAATTACACCTGTGTCGGAAACAGAAGCAAAAGTTTCACCGTCACACTGAACGGACAAACCAAAGTCAATGTAATTTGTCCAGTAACCAATGGTGAGAACAAGGAGTGCCACCGCTGTAACAGGGACAACAAAATTCTGCATAACCTTTTTTGGTGTAAGGCTGTTTATAAATTCCTTTAAAGAGAAGTTTTTAATTGCCTTTGCAGGAACAATAAATATGAAGTACATAACAGTTAGGAGAAGACTGCTTACTGTCAATGTCTTCTTATTTCTCTTTTTAAACTTCTTGAGTGCCTTTTTGCTGGTTTCAAGATTTTCAATTTCTTCATAACCGTTAAGGCTGATAAACTTTGTTTTCAAATAAAAAAACTCCTTAATTTGTAACTGTTTTGTAACAAATCCTGGTATTAATTATATCAAATCGTAACCATTTTGCAATATCTTTGATAAATCTTTGTAACAACCGGCTATAAAATAAGGAGCGTTTTATTTATTTTGTGAATTATGCACTATAAATTGTGTTAATTTTCCTTAATAGAACAAATCATTTACTTGTAGAGTTTTAATTCTGTTGTAGAATTCCAACAAGGAATTATGAGCTTTTTCTGCATTATGTGCCAGATAATTTCCGCACTCAATTTTCTTTGAGCCGGGAATTTCACCCTCGTGATTCATACAGTCCTTAATAACTGATTTAATGTATTCAAGGGCATCATCATTACTGGTGTTTCTCATTAACAGATAAAAGCCTGTTCTGCAACCCATAGGGCCAAAGTAGATTACATTGTCCTTAAGACTTCCGTTTCGTGCATAGGTTGCAAAAAGATGCTCAATGGTGTGCATTGCGTCAATGTCAAGGTATGGGGGAGTATTTGGTTTGATAAACCTTAAATCATAAGTGGTTATGTCACCGTCAACCCTTGAAATATAAATACCAGGCTCAAGGGTGTCGTGATTAACTGAAAATGATGTTATCCTTTCCATATAGTTTTCCTCCTTAATATTTGTACATACAAATGTTTAGGTCAACTGTGCCTTTTATTCCGTTTACAGTGCCCTCTGTACTGTATTGCCACATACCAAAGTCATAGTAAAAGTCGGGCAAATCTTCATAGGACGCAAGCCAAAGCTCTAAGTCAGCAAGCTTTGCAAGGTCATATTCGTAGTAAAGCAAACTGCGGTTTGCATATATAACAGGAGTGTATCCTGCATTTTCAACCTCTGTACAATATGTTCTTGCAATATTTGTAAGGGTTTCTCTGTCCAGGTTGTCCGTCCTTGCGTCGTCAAATTCGTAGTGCTCCCAGTCAAAGGCAACGGGGTATTTTAGGTCGTAGTCCTTAATCAGCTCAAGGGTGTATTTTGCCTCTTCCTTAGCCTCCTTAGCAGTTATTGCCTGACTAAAGAAGTAAACGCCAATGTCAATTCCGGCTTCCATAGCCTCTTTTGCATTTTTTTCAAAGGTTTCATCCTCGTAAAGGATTCCCTTACTTCCGTAACCTCTGCCACCGCATCTAAGCATTGCAAAGTCAACACCGGAGTCTTTTACAGCCTCCCAGTCAATATCACCTTGTATATAGCTTACATCAATTCCCACAGAGGAAATCTTCTTTCCGTCGTCATCATATGCCTTGTAACCGTAGTCATCGGTGTAAAAGCTGTTGTCGTCATAGCAGTTTTTGGGCATACCCTCAATAGCGTCAATATAGACAGGGTCTTGTCCTGCATCGGTGCGAATAAGGATTTTTTCATCTTTTTCAACTGCTTCGGTAGCAACCTGAATGTGGTTATCCCTTGCAGTAGGCTCACCCTGGTTAAATTTCCAGAAGACAAATCCACCACCTAAAGCAAGACAAACTACAAGTATGATTGAAATAATTATTATTAATTTTTTGCTGGGTTTACTGAATTTTTTGTTTCCTGTTTGTGAATGTTTCATAAAACACCTCTCATCTTCATAATAGGATAACACAAATAATTATTAGTGTAAATGGGAATTTCATCATTTTTCATCAAGATTTCACATTGTTTCTTGCTATTAAGGTGTAAACTGATATATAATTCTTATATAACTTATATGAGGTGAAATTATGAAAATCGGGTTGTTTCAAAGTGATATAGATTGGTGTAACAAGGAATATAACCTTGCTGTGGCAAAGAAGAAGATTTGTGAGGCAAAAGAGCGTGATTGCCGAATAATTTTCTTCCCTGAAATGAGCTTTACAGGCTTTTCTATGGATACGGAAAGGACTAAGGAAAGTGACAATTTTACAATAAACCTTATGTCAAGCATTGCCAAGAGGGAAAATATTGCCATTGGTTTTGGATATGTAAAGGACTGCATTAATTACTGCGAAAACCGTTATGCTGTGGTTGACAGGGACGGTAAACTAATCAGCGACTACGCAAAAATTCACCCGTTTTCCTACGGATATGAGGGTGAAAAGTTTAAGGGCGGAAATAAGCTGACGCAGTATGTAATTGACGGAATGCTTTTCTCTACTTTTATTTGTTACGATTTGCGTTTTCCGGAAATTTTCCAAGGGTCAAAAAATGTACCTGATGTGATTGTAGTTCCGGCAAACTGGCCAAAGAGCCGTTCTCACCACTGGAAAACACTTTTGCAGGCAAGGGCAATAGAGAGCCAGTGCTATGTTCTGGGGATTAACTGTGTTGGTGTTCACGACGAAATATATTACAGCGGAGATACAATGGCTGTTGACCCAAACGGAGAGATTATTGCTGTAAGGAGCAACATACAGGATTTGCTTGTGGTTGACATAAACAATGACGCATATCTGTACAGAGAAAAATTTGATGTTCGTGCCGACAGAAAACCTACTTTGTATAAAACGCTATTGTAATAAGAAAGAAGAGCCAAGGTTTGTAACCTCGGCTCAAATTTTTATACTAATTCTTTTGTCATAAATATGTGAGGGCAGTATTCGTCAAGGTATGGTTCGCCCTTTTTGCAGTAACCCTGTTTTTCGTAAAACCGAGAAACTCTTTCCTGTGCAGATAATGAAAGGGTTTTTCCTCCCATTTCTTTTACAAGGTTTTCGGCATAATTAAGGATTTTTCCACCAATGCCCTTTCCTCTGTATGGTTTATCAACTGCAATTCTGCCAATGTGATATTCCTTGCTTTTTTCATCAAGGAACAATCTGCCTGTGGCAATTGCTTTGTTATCTATGTAACAGATGATGTGGGTTGCAGTGCTGTCAACTTCGTCAAATTCATTTTTAAAGCCCTGTTCCTCAACAAAAACTCTTGTTCGTATTTCCTTTGCCTCATTTGGGAGGTAGTTAAAATGTTTTATATCCATATTATTTTTCATATTACAACTTCCTTTGCACTTTCATTATACCATATATAGTTAGTAAGTAAAAGGTGAAATTTTGGCTATAAACAGCCTCCCTCAGACGAGGGAGGGGGACCGCTTGCGGTGGAAGGAGGGAAAAAGTGTTCTTCTTATCTTTCTTTGTCTTTAGATGAAAGTGTAGTTATATGTTCTAGCTCAAACTTTGAAATCTAAAGACAGAGTAAAATATATTGACTACTTTTTCACTCCCCCAGTCACGGCTAAAGCCGTGCCAGCCCCCTCATCCGAGGGAGCCGTTGTTTACTCCTTTATTACTCTACCCGTAACATCGGTTTTGTAGTTCACCTTGCAGTTATTGCACACTAACTTTGACAGGGGTACAAATTCATATCCCGCCTCTCTTACAGCCTCAATTATCATAGGTAAAGCATCGGGTGTGTTCTTTGCTCCGTTGTGCATAAGTATAATACTTCCGTTTTGCAAATTAGGCACAATTCTGTCCACCATCTCCGATGGTGAGGGGTCTTTCCAGTCAAGGGAATCAATATCCCATTGAACGCAATACATATCAAGGCTCTTTACACTTTCTACAACGGTGTTGTTGTAGTCACCGTAGGGTGCTCTGAACAGCTTTGGCTCCTTGCCGGTGATTTCCTTAATTTTTTCGTTACAGGCTTTTATTTGATTTTTCTGTTCCTCTGTACTCATTTCCGTCATATGGGGGTGGGTGTCGCTGTGGTTGCCGATGTCGTGTCCTGCGTCATAAATATCCTTTACATCATCGGGGTATTTATCCACCCAGTCACCTACAAGGAAAAAGGTGGATTTTACATTGTGTTCCTTTAGAATATCAAGAAGTGTGTGGGTTTGCTCATCTCCCCAAGCGGCGTCAAAGGATATGGACACCTGCTTTTTATCTGTATCCACTGAATATATTGGCAGTTCCTTTTGCTCTGTAACTGTTGAAACAGCCTTTAGTCCTGTGCTTGTGATTATGCCAACTGCAATAATTGCTGTTAAAATACAGCTTAGTGCAATGGCTATTCCTTTCTTGTCAAGAACTAATAATCGCATAATAAACCCTCCACAATAAATCTATGTGGAGGGCTTGTAAGTTAATACTAATACTGTATTATTTTATAGTGTTTACTTTACAGACCAAGTGATACCGTCGGGAGTATCCTTGATTACAATGTTCATTTCGTTAAGCTGGTCACGAATTGCATCAGCTGTTGCCCAGTCCTTGTTAGCTCTTGCCTGTTGACGCTTTTCGATTAATTCCTCAACAAGGGAAGTGTCAATGTCCTTTGCACAGTTTTCCTTAAGCTCCTTTGCAGAGTCAATAAGACCAAGGCTCAAAACCCTGTCAAAGTCCTCAATGAGGTATAGCTTTGTAGCGTCGCTGATTTTTCCCTTCAGCACATCATAAAGGCTGGTAATTCCCAATGATGTGTTAAGGTCGTTGTCCATATTTTCCTTAAATTTATCTATATATGGCTGTGCCTCGTTCATATCAGCCTCACCCTGTGGGTTAAGGGAAGAAATCTTCTTAACCAGCTTGTTATATGCCTTTGCTGTGTTGTCAAGGTTTTCGTAGCTAAAGGTTAGTGGCTTGCGGTAGTGGGATTGTAGGCAGAACATTCTGTAAACAAGTGGGTTGTAGCCCTTTTCTTCAAGGAGAGAAACAGTGAGGAAACCACCCTTGCTCTTACTCATTTTGCCACGGGCGTCAAGGAGATGTGTAACATGGAACCAGTTTGGGCACCACTTGTGTCCTAAATATGCCTCGCTCTGGGCAATTTCGTTGGTGTGGTGAGGAAAAGCGTTGTCAACACCGCCACAGTGAATGTCAAGATATTCTCCAACATGCTTTATCGAGATTGCAGAGCATTCAATGTGCCAGCCCGGATAACCGTAGCCCCAAGGACTTTCCCACTTTAGCTCTTGGTCGTCAAATTTACTCTTTGTAAACCACAGCACAAAGTCGGTTTTGTTCCTCTTGTTTGAGTCCTCGTCAACATCATCCCTTACACCAACAGCCAGGTCGTCCTGGTTTTGATTGCCGAAAACATAGTATTCATCAAGCTTTGATGTGTCAAAGTAAACATTTCCACCCGCCTCATAGGCATAGCCCTTTTTAAGGAGGGTGTCAACCATCTCTATAAATTCCGGAATACAATGGGTGGCAGGTTCAACAACATCAGGAGTTTTGATGTTCAGCTTTTTGCAGTCACTAAAAAATGCCTTTGTGTAAAAGTCGGCAATCTCAAGTACAGTTTTATGCTCACGCTTTGCACCTGCAAGCATTTTGTCCTCGCCTGTGTCGGCGTCACTTGAAAGGTGACCAACATCGGTGATGTTCATAACCCTTTTTACATCATAGCCTGAGTACCTTAAATACTTTTCCAGTACATCCTCCATAATGTATGTGCGTAGGTTGCCGATGTGGGCATAGTGATAAACAGTAGGACCACAGGTGTACATACTTACCTTGCCCTCGGTGTGAGGTACAAACTCATTCTTTTTGTTGCCCAAAGTATTGTATAAAATCATTTTTATGCCTCCAGTTTTTTTCGCAGTTCTTCAATTTCTTTGTTAAGTCTTTGGATTTCCTGTGTAACAGGGTTGGTGTAGTGGATTTGGTCAAGCAAATCAATTTTTTCACCGTTCATCTTAACCACCTGTGCGGGAACGCCTACAGCGGTGGAATCCGCCGGTATTTCGTTCAGCACCACAGCGCCGGCGGCGATTCGTGCATTGTCACCAACCTTAAAGGGACCAAGTACCCTTGCACCGCATCCCACAAGCACATTGTTGCCTAGGGTGGGGTGCCTTTTGCCTGTGTCTTTACCTGTTCCTCCAAGGGTAACACCCTGATACAGTGTACAGTTGTCGCCGATTTCAGTGGTTTCGCCGATAACAACACCCATTCCGTGGTCGATAAAAAGTCCCTTGCCGATTGTTGCGCCGGGGTGTATTTCAATACCTGTTTTGTGGCGACTTCGCTGACTGATAAATCGGGCAATAAACTTCATCTTATGGCGGAAAAACCAGTTTGCCCGACGGTGGCTCCTTACCGCCTTGTAGCCGGAATATAAACAGAAAACCTCAAACCGATTTCTTGCGGCAGGGTCCCTTTCCATTACAGCGTCAAGGTCCGCTTTCATTGTCTTAAACATTTTTACATTTCACTCCTGTTGATTATGTCTTTATAATATGCAGTGAAAAATTTTGTGATATTTTGCAAAATTAATTATACGGTATAAAAAAGCCCTGTACATAAGTACAGGACGAATTATCGTGGTTCCACCTGAGTTTGGTATTCCAAATGAAACACCCTCAAAACCTTTAACGCAGGTGACGGACAGAGATACTAACTTCCCCCTGTCGGCTTATACTAATACCTGATAGAAAATAGACCGCAAAGATTGTCTGCTTTTTATTAGGCATTGGTATAATTGGGTGCATTTCGCCAAAATTCCCTTGCTGAGCGCTTACAGCCAATGACGCTCATTCTCTTTCAAGGTAGTGATGGTTACTCTCCCAATCAACGCCTTTATCATATTGATAATATTATATACTTTATGATTTAAAAAAGCAAGATTTTTTTATTTGCCAAAGGCTGTTAAATACAGCCTTTTAGATAGTTTATTTATCCTTTAAAAAAGATGAATTGTCCTTTAGGTAGATAACACCGCTGATAAGTGTGAACAGGGTGGAAATCCACACAAGTATAATTCCTATCAAGAGGAATATCTCGCTAAGTCCCTCAACGGTGAAATTTGCAAGCTTGAAAATATCTAAAACAGATTGCATTGCAAAGATTAGGGCAATGCCTACCATCTGAGAAACTGTCTTAATCTTGCCCCATATGTTGGCGGCAACCACCTTTCCGCCGGAGGCGGCAACAAGGCGGATTCCCGAAACTGCAAATTCTCTAAACAGCACAATCACAACAGGGATTGCACCGTAGTTACCCAAAAGTCCTGTCTGCAAAAAGCATACAAGAGCGGAGATAACAAGAATTTTGTCTGCAAGTGGGTCGGCAAATTTGCCGAAATCGGTAACAAGGTTTTGACTTCGGGCAATTCTTCCGTCAAGGGAGTCCGTTACAGAGGCAATGCCGAATATGATTCCCGACACAAGGTAGTGCAGGGGAAAGTCAATTAGTATTGTTGCAATAAAGAAAGGTACAAGGATAATCCTTAGTAATGTTAGTTTATTGGGTAAATTCATCTTATTCATCCTAATCAATCAATAATTTCTCCAACAAGGGAGCTGTCGATAAAATCGGTTATTTCTACTTTGTAGAATTCTCCCACCTTTGGCTTTTCCCCTGTTGTAGTGAAGAATGTGACGGTGTCAACATCCGGGGCATCACAGTAACCTCGACCAAAGTAACATTCGGCATAGCGGTCGTAGCCCTCACAAAGAATTTCCATCTCTTTGCCGATTTGACTTTCAAGGTATTCGTCCATTATATAACTTTGCTGATCCATTATTACTTCTGCACGGTGGGCCTTGGTTTCTTCGTCAAGCTGATTAGGTAATTCGGCGGCAGGTGTGCCTTCCTCTACGCTGTATGGGAAGCATCCCATTCTTTGGAACTTTGCCTCTTTTGCAAATTCGCAAAGCTCTGTGAACTCTTCCTCTGTTTCTCCGGGGAATCCGGCAATAAAGGTTGTGCGGATTACAATGTCGGGAATTTCTTTCCTCAATTTATTAATGAGAGCAAGCAGGCTTTCTTTGTCGCCACTTCTGTTCATTCTGCGGAGAACATCCTTGTTACAATGCTGAAGTGGAATATCTATGTATTTACAGATTTTGTCCTCTGTTTTAATTACATCAATCAGCTCGTCGGTGATTTTGTCTGGATAACAGTATAGCACTCTTATCCATTTAAAACCGTCGATTTTGCAAAGTTCCTTTAAAAGTTTTGCAAGGCGATATTCGCCGTACAAATCCATACCATATCTTGTGGTGTCCTGTGCAATAACATTTAGCTCCTTGACGCCTTTCTTTGCAAGGTCAGTTGCCTCAAGGATAATGTCCTCCATTTTACGGCTTCTGTGACCTCCTCTTATAAGAGGGATCGCACAGTAGGTACATCTGTTGTCACAGCCCTCGGAAATTTTAATGTAGGCTGTGTATGGGGGAGTGGACTGAAGTCTTTTGCCTTCCAATGGCATAAGCAGTTTGTCAGGATGAATATTTACCTTTTCGTCCTCCATTACCTTGTTAAGTACATCCACAATGTCATTATTTCCACCAATGCCAACAACGGCGTCAATTTCACACATTTCTTTCATAAGCTCGTTGTTGTACCTTTCGGCAAGGCAACCTGTAACAATAAGCTTTTTAATCTGCCCTTCTCTTTTAAGGGTGGCAAGCTCAAGTATTTCGTCAATGCTTTCCTGCTTTGCAGATTCAATAAAACCGCAGGTGTTTACAATGGCAATATCACAAATCCCCGGGTCGTCGGAAAGTTCGTACCCAGCCTCTCTTATTTTGTACAATAGCATTTCTGCATCCACCTGATTTTTTGCACAACCAAGTGAAATAATACCAACCTTAGTAGCCATAATCTTCCTCTTCATATTCTTCCATAACGGATTTTATATCCTCCCAGCGAAAACCCTTGCGCTGTAAAGCTGCCACAGTTCTCTTCTTGGATTTTTCGTCTGCATTAAAACTTCTGTATTTATTATTTATTATAGTTCTGATTTGTTCTCTTTCGTCAATGTCCGTTTCCTCAACAATAGCGTCAATGAGTTCACGGTCAATGCCCTTTTCCATCAGCTTGTACCTTGCCCCTCTGGGGGAGAGGTGTTTACTGCCCTGAGTAAGCTCCTTAAAGTATCGTCTTGCGTAGGCTTCGTCATTTACAAGTCCAAGCTCTGTAAGCCTTTCCACAGCGGCAACAGCCGATTCTTCACTGCTTGTTCGCTTGATTTTATCCACAAGCTCCTTTTTGCTGTGGTCACGGTAGGAAATAAGCCAAAGAGCCTTTTCCTTTGCTCTTTTGTTGTTGCTGTCCTCAATCAGTTGATGTAGCTGTTCGTCACTTATCTCAACACCTGCCTTGATGTGGTTTATCAGCAGGGTTTCGGTGTCCAGTTTCATTGCAAATTCACCGTCTATATACAGAGCTGACAGAGATTTTCTCCTGGGTTCAACAGCGGTGACAAGCATTAGTCTTCAACCAGAATGTCAATTTTTGTGTCTGTTTTTTTTGCAGGCTCTTTCTTAGCGGGCTTTGCATCAGGAACATTAGGTGTAATTGGAGGCACCTTTGCTCCCTTTTTATTTTTCTTGGATTCGGTGAGATTATCAATATTTTCAAGAACCTTTTCTTCAATCTCTTTTGCAAGCTCATGGTTTTCTTCCAAAAGAATTTTAACCTTATCTCTACCCTGTCCAAGTCTTGTTTCGCCATAGCTGAACCATGCACCTGCCTTGCTTATGACATTTGTGTCAACAGCAAGGTCGATAAGTTCACCGATTCGGGAAATACCCTTACCATACATAATATCAAAATATACTTCCTTGAAAGGAGGGGCGATTTTGTTCTTTACAACCTTAACCTTTGTGCGGTTACCAATCATTTCACCGCCAACTTTAAGGGTTTCTGATCTTCTTACCTCAAGTCTTACAGAGGAGTAGAACTTTAATGCACGACCCCCTGGGGTAACCTCTGGGTTTCCGTAAACAACGCCCACCTTTTCTCTCAGCTGGTTAATAAAGATTGCAACGCAGTTGCTCTTGTTGATAGCACCGGCAAGTTTTCTAAGGGCCTGTGACATAAGTCTTGCCTGCAAGCCAACATGGGAGTCGCCCATTTCACCCTCTATTTCTGCTTTTGGAACAAGGGCTGCAACAGAGTCAACTACAAGAACATCAATTGCGCCCGAGCGAATGAGAGCCTCGGCAATTTCAAGAGCGTCCTCACCTGTGTCCGGCTGAGAAACTAGGAGGTTGTCTATGTCAACACCAAGTGCCTCTGCGTAATTTGGGTCAAGAGCGTGTTCCACATCAATAAATGCAACATTACCACCGTCCTTCTGACCTTCTGCGATACAGTGTAGGGCAAGGGTAGTTTTACCGGAGGATTCAGGTCCGTAAATTTCGATAATTCTGCCCCTTGGCAAACCACCGATTCCCAGGGCAATGTCAAGGCCTAAAGAGCCTGTGCTGACATGACCTATATTCATATGTTCATTTTGTCCAAGGCGCATTACAGCTCCCTTACCAAACTGCTTTTCAATTTGGCTGAGGGCTGTTTCCAACGCTTTATTTTTATCTACTGCCATAATAATAACATCCTTTTCGCTGTCCATTTTAAGGGACTTATTTTCTAAGACTATTATAATTAAATATAGGGAAAAAAGCAACTAAAAAATCGAACAAACTTTCTATTTTGGATTCAAAGTCCCATTTATAGCCCTGTCGATATTTCCAAGGTCCTTAAAGGCTTGAATATTTTCAAAGCCTTTATCTGACATCAAAGCTTTTACTGTGTCAAACTGACCCTCCCCAAGCTCAAAAGCCATCATTCCGCCTTGTCTTAGCTTTTTACTCCATTTTTCTGTAATACTTCGGTAAAAGTCAAGTCCGTCAGTACCACCGTCAAGGGCCACCTCAGGCTCTTTTTGAACCTCTGCTTGAAGAGTGGGGATAACTTCACTTTCTATATAAGGTGGATTGCTGATTACTAGGTCAAAATAATTGTTCTCAAAGTTTTCAGAAAGCAAGTTCAAGTCCCCTTGATGGAGAATTACATCAGGGGCAAGACTTTTAATATTACTTTCTAGATAGGGCAAAGCCTTATCGGAAAGCTCCAATGCGTGTACCTCACTTTGTGGGAACATACATTTAAGTGTAACGGCAATAATACCGCTACCGGAGCAAAGGTCAATTATTCTTGCCTTTTTAATTTGCTTTAAATAAGGGATGACACTCAGCACCACAACCTCTGTGTCGTCCCTTGGTATCAGCACTCCCTCGCCAACAGAGAAATCTTTGCCCATAAAGGGCCATTTTCTCAATATATATTGAAGAGGGTAACCGTCTGTGCGTTTTGTGAGGATAGCCTTGACTTTTTCTTCATCACTTTGAGAAAGTTCTTTCTTGTAGTTCAAAAGCTGTTCCTGATTATTAAATCCGGTTACATACTGAATTATATCCCTTGCTTCCTCTTGATTAAGATCATTTGCAAGGAGTTTTTTTGCTTCGTCAATAATCATTTGATAATGTCGCTACCATCGTCAGGAATAACATCCTTGATTGCGGCAATAGCAACCTCAATCATACTTTCGTCAGGCTCCTTAGTTGTGATGCGCTGTGCCCACATACCGGGAGCGGCGATGATTCTGGTGAGGGTGTTGTCGTGCTTTCCGCAGATTTTAATAAGCTCATAACCGATACCACAGGTAAGGGGAAGGAGCAGAATTTTTATAACAGGTCTGAGCCAACCTATTCCAAATGGAGCAACAGGAACGAAAAGCCCCAGCACAATGCCCAAAATCAGCATAATAACTAAAAAGCTTGTTCCGCATCTTGGGTGAAAACGACGGAACTTCTTAACATTCTCTACTGTAAGCTCCTCTTCATTTTCGTAGCAGAAGATAGTTTTATGTTCAGCACCGTGGTACTGGAAAACCCTTTTCATCTCCTGCATACGACTGCAAAGCACTATGTATAAGAGGAAAAGTGCAATTTTCAGCACACCCTCAAACACCGACTTGAAAAGTCTGCTTTCTGCAACGCTTGTAATTTTGCAAATTAAATCATACAGGAATGAGGGAACAAAGAAAAACAGACCAACAGCAAAGGCAACACCGATTATTGAGGCAAAAACCATCATAACTTTAACCAGCTTGTCGCCAAACTTATCCTCAAGCCATTTTTCAAACTTTGATGGTTCTTCCTCTTCAATTTCTCCTGATTCAATAGCCTTGTCGGCAGAGAGCATTAGACTTTTGTAGCTTAACCTCATTGAGTCCACAAGTCCTCCGATTCCTCTTATAAAGGGGAGTCTGAAAAATTTGTATTTTTGGGTAAGTCCCTCAAAGGTGATGTCCTCTGTGTATATGTCATCCTTGCCCGTACGGACAGCAACGGTGGTCTTTTTGGGACCACGCATCATAATGCCCTCAATCAGGGCGGAACCGCCTATGGAGGTGATTTTTTTTGTTTTTGTATCAGACATTAATTTTCTCCCTTGTTAATGCTTTCTTTCATTGTCACAACCTCGGCCTCGTTGTAAACAGGAATTTGAATTTTTACTGTTGTACCAACGCCGATACCGCTTTCAATGTCAAGGGTACCACCGTGCATTTGTACTATTTCGTCAGCAACAGCAAGGCCGATGCCACTGCCACCTACATTCTGATTAGCCTTGTAAAACTTTTCCTTAACCTTTGGCAAATCTTCCGGGGTGATACCGCACCCTGTGTCGGAAATCAAAACAGTAATGTTGCTTACTTCGTTAAGAATTTGTACAGTTACATCCCCGCCCTCGGGAGTGTACTTTAAGGCATTGTCTATAATATTTAAAAAGACCTGTCGTAACCTGTTTTTATCACCCATAGCAGGTGGAAATGGTTCGATTGGAGTGTCGAACATAAGGTGCTTTTTCTCCTTAATAGAGCGTTCCTTAAGAATATAAACAGCCTCGTCAAGTTCTGAAACCAGGTCGGTTTTTTCTGTTATCAATTTTAGCCTTCCGCTTTGCAGACGACTGAAATCCAACAGCTCTTCAACAATGCTTGTAAGTCTGCCGGATTCCTTGAGAATAATGTTCATACCTTTGTTAAAGGTACCTCTGTCAATATCTTCACCTGTGAGAAGCATAGTTTCTGACCAACCCTTGATGGCGGTAAGAGGAGTTCTCAGCTCGTGACTTACACGGCTGATAAAATCGTTTTTAAGCTGTTCCGTTTGCTTAAGCTCGTGTGCCATATAGTTGATTGAGTCAGATAAATCCCCGATTTCGTCATCGTACTTTTTGGTGAAGCTCGGTGTGTCAAAATCGCCCTGGGCAATTTTTCGTGCTGTTTGAGACATATCCTTGATTGGACCTACAATGGAACGGATGAAAAACCTTCCGGAAATTACAACAGCAACTATAATGGCAATACCAACAAG
The DNA here is from genome assembly GCA_034116205.1 of Ruminococcus sp. Lineage (GTDB taxonomy): Bacteria > Bacillota > Clostridia > Oscillospirales > Acutalibacteraceae > Ruminococcoides. Next base: position 22,502 of record JAXESA010000132.1, read on the forward strand.
AGCAATAAGCAATATGCACACCGCAATGGTGATGTTAATGTCGCTCATAGAGGTAACAAATCTTATGGCACCGATTACAGTACCATCCTGACTTGTAAAAATCCGTGTTCCTGCCATAATGTCCTCTCCGGTAGAAAGCTGACTTGTGGTGATGGCTTCTCCGGTACCGTTCTTAAGAGCTTCGTCTAAGTCCGGCATTTTTTCCTTTTCGTCAGGAACAAAGCCTGTGGAGGTGAGGGTAACCCTTCCAATGGAGTTTACAGATTGAAGCTCCATCTGCTCTTTTTCGGGAAAGTCCTCTATATACTTCTGGGCGGTTGACAAAAAGTCCGTTGTTGTGTCGGAGCTTTCAGAGAAAACATTATTAAGTTCTGTAAATCTAACGGAAATAGACTGCTGAACGCTGTTGTAATAGTATGTTCCGATCATATAGGAAAGACAAAGGACAACACATATGATGAT